>DVGD01000076.1 GCA_018712905.1 Candidatus Avoscillospira stercoripullorum
GACAGAGCAGCGGGGGGTGTGTGCGGGGGGCAAAAAGCCCACCGCGCGTTCAATCAACAGGATTTTGAAACTTTTTTGTAAGTTTCAAAATCCGCACAGCGTGGCGAAAATACTTTTTCGACACGCTGAGGCGCTGTCTCTCATTCCGGGAGACAGCGCCTTTTCTATCACAGCGCGGTGTGCGGCTCTTCCGCATCCGCCGTGAATCCATATCGCTTTTTTGCAATTTCATAGGCAAATGCATCAAAGAGTACAAGGTACACCACCATGTCGTGGCCTTTTAAGAATGCGCGGATGGTTTCCACCGCCACCTCTAGAGCCTGCTCCTTAGGATAGCCGTAGACGCCTGCGGAAATCAGCGGAAAGGCCACGGTTTTTAAGCCGGTTTGCAGCGCCAGGGAGAGGGAAGTGCGGTAGCAGGAGGCAAGCAGCTCCCGCTCTCCGAATCCGCCGCCGCGCCAGACGGGACCCACGGTGTGGATGACGTACTTGCTGGGAAGGTTGTATCCCAAGGTGAGCTTGGCATCTCCGGTGGCGCAGCCGCCCAGCGTCCGGCATTCGGCCAGAAGCTTCGGCCCCGCTGCCCGGTGAATGCAGCCGTCCACGCCCCCGCCGCCGAGCAGCGAGGAGTTGGCGGCATTGACAATGGCATCAACAGCCAAAGTGGTGATATCACAGCGAACAAACTGAAGCGGCATACCCATTTCCCCTTTCCCATTCTCTCTTTAATATGGCATATTACAGGGTATTTTCATAGAGCGGCGTGCCATCCGGCTGCTTGACAAAGGAGACAAATTCAAGAAAGAGCCCCTCCTGGCGCATACCGAGCCGTTCGCAAAGCCGCTGGCTGGCAAGGTTGTCATCCTCCACATAGGCGTAAATCCGCCTGGCGCCCTTGTCGCGGAAGAGATAGTCCAGGAAAGCCTGTGCCGCCTCAAAGGCGTAGCCCTTGCCCTGGTAAGCGGGGTGAAGCATCCAGCAGGGGCTGAACGTATCCAGGACGGCATCCTCCTGGGCATGGGGATCTCCCGCCTCCGGCAAGGCCTCGATTTCCCCGATGACGGCTCCGCTCTCCTGAAGCGTGATGGCCAGGTGGAACTCCGCCTCTTCCCTTCGCCGCCGCATTTCAGCCCTGGCTTCATCCAGGGAGTGGAGCTTCATGGACGCAAAGCACCGGACGGCAGACTCCTTTAAGTAAGCATAGACCTCCGCCGCATCTGCCTCCACAAAGGGACGCAGCAGCAATCGTTCTGTCGCAATGAGCATATTTTTTACCTCTATGTGTTTTTCCCTTTATGGCGCAAATCCTTTAGCTAGCCGCGATCTTAGAACCGAGCGCCAATTCAAAGACGAAAAATGCGGAGCGCCCCTCGTCGGATCTTCAAACCCGCTCAAGACACTCCGCATGGTCCGAGTGGCGGGATTCGAACCCACGGCCTCTTGGACCCGAACCAAGCGCGATACCAAACTTCGCCACACCCGGATAACGACAATCATTATATCCGCCTTTCCGCCTCCTGTCAAGTGGAAATCATGCGCGTCCATCTGGCGGCATACCATATGAGGAGGAGGCGATCAAGGGTGGAACGACAAAAAGGCAGCGGAATTGCAACATTTCTATCCATATTATATGTAGCAGCGGCACTGGCGCTTCTCTTGGGCGTGTGTGGCTGGTGCTATCCGGAGTTCTCCCAGCGGGCAAAGGAAGTCCTTGGAGGCTGGGAAAATGGACAGGTGCGGCAGGCCTTCAGCACCCTTGCAGAAGGCCTGGAGGCAGGAGAGCCGGTGAAAGAGACCCTCTCTGAGTCGATTGAGGTGCTGCTGGGTGAAGAAAATTAGGGTAACGCTGGGATTTGCGGCAGTGGTTTGCCTGCTGGGGTGGTGCGATCTCGGGCTGTGCGGATGGTTTTTGCTGGCATTATTGCTCCATGAATTGGGGCATCTGGCGGTGTTGGCATGCTTTCACCGACCCATTCGAGGGATTACCCTGGGAGCGGGCGGGGCAAAAATAGAGACGGAGGGACTCAGCTACCGGCAAGAGGCGCTCTCCGCGGCGGCGGGACCGGCAGTCAATCTCCTGTCGGCAGGATTGACGCTGCGGACTTTTCCGGTTTTTGCGCTGGTGAGCCTTGCGCTGGCGGCGGTGAATTTGCTGCCGCTCTATCCCATGGACGGCGGCCGCATTCTCCGCGCCTCGCTGCTCTCTCGCCTGCCGCCGGAGCGGGCGGGGCGCATTCTCCGACTGTGCGTCTATCTCACCTGTACAACGCTGATGGTGGGCGCTTGCTGGCTGACTGCCATGCGCCAGGCGGGGCTGTGGCCGATCTTTGCGGCGCTGGTGCTATTGTGCAGGGCTGGCAATGCAGCAGCAGAGATTTGCTAAAAATACCTTCCATTTTTTTGCATAATTTGGTATACTGATGGTATGCACCAAGGTGCACAAGAAAATGAGAAGGAGGAGAGGGGAAAGTGTGCATTCCCTTCAAAGAAAAAATGAAACAACATAATCGTTGGATGGCCTGGTTTCTCAGTGTTTTCATGCTCTTGAGCATGGCGGCATGCGCGTCGGACAAGGCGGATCCCACTACAACACCGGAAAGCACCCAGAAAGAAGAGACCATTCTTGACGAGAAGGAAGCGATCCAGCTGGAGGAGGAAGAGCCGGAGGAGCGCCAAGAGGACGAAGAGAGCGAAGACGCCGGATATGAGCTGGGAATCATTGACGGCTTGACCTTTACCAATGACTTTATGGGCATTTCCTGCACGCTGCCGGAGGACTGGGTCTATGCCTCGGAGGCGGAAATTGCTGAGCTCAACGGCGTAGTTCTTGAAATGTTTGAGGACAATGAGGAAGTTGCGGAGCTCATGAAGAATTCCACCAGCATCTATGATGCAGTTGCTTATTCCGGCGATGGACTCTGTAATTTTAATATTATCGCGGAGAATATGGGGCTTCTCTACGGCGTGCTCATCGATGAAAAAGAGTATGCGGAGATTACGGTGGAGCAGGTAAAGAGCATCTATGAAACGGCCGGCTATGCCAATGTCCAAAGTGAAATCACCGAGAGGGAGATCTTTGGAGAAGAGCATGTGACCATTTACACCACCTCTACATTGCCGGAAGCGCAGGGCGGAATGGACATGTACCAGCTGCAAATTCTCAAGAAAAACGGGAACTTTATGGGCGTCATCAGCATTGCGAGCTTTGTGGAGGATCGCACGGAGGAGATTGCCTCCTGGTTTTTCTAAGGGGTGGAGCACCACAAATTCAGGTTGCTTTTCCGGTGCCGGACGGGTAAAATAGACCCAAAACGCTGCAAAGGAAGAAAACTATGACCGATCAGCTCCACCGGATTCTCCCCACGGTGCAAAAGCCCGCGCGCTACGTGGGCGGGGAGTACGGACAGATCATCAAGGACAAGGCCAAAGTGGATCTCCGGGTGGCATTTTGCTTCCCGGACACCTATGAGATTGGCATGTCCAACATCGGCATGCGCATTCTCTATGGCATCATGAACAACATGGACGGCGTGTGGTGCGAGCGAGTCTTTGCGCCCTGGGGGGACATGGAGGCGGCCATGCGCCAACACCAGATTCCGCTCTATGCCCTGGAGAGCCGCGACCCGGTGAAGGACTTCGACCTTATCGCCTTCAGCATCGGCTATGAGATGAGCTATACCAATATTCTCAATATGCTGAACCTGGCCGGGGTGCCGCTTTTGAGCCGGGATCGCCCTGGCCTGCAGGGGCTGGTATTTGCCGGCGGCGTCTGCGCTGTGAACCCGGAACCTCTGGCGGACTTTATCGACTTTTTCTCTCTGGGAGAAGGGGAGGAGATGACGCCGGAGATTCTCAACCTCTACCGCAAGGCCAAGGGCGAAGGGTGGGACAAGCCGCGCTTTCTCCATGAAGTGGTGAAGATTCCCGGCGTCTATGTGCCGTCGCTTTACCGCCATCACTATGGCGCGGATGGACGGCTCCAGTCCATTGAACCCCTGGACGGCGCGCCGGAACGGGTGGTCAAGCGCATTGTGCGGGATCTGGACAAGGCGTACTATCCGGCGCAGACGATCGTCCCCAATACGGAGATTGTCCACGACCGGACAAACCTGGAGGTCTTCCGCGGCTGCATTCGAGGCTGCCGGTTCTGCCAGGCGGGCTTCTGCTACCGGCCTGTGCGGGAGCGCAGCGCCGAGACGCTCTATCATCAGGCGGTGGAGGCGCTGGAAACCTCAGGAAACCACGAGATCACCCTTTCAAGCCTCTCTACCTCCGATTACCGTCAGCTCGCGCCGCTGGCCGACGGCTTGCTTTCCTATTGCGAGAGCCGCCACATCAACCTCTCCCTGCCCTCCCTTCGTGCGGATAATTTCTCCAGAGAGCTCATGGCCAAGGTGCAGCGGGTACGCAAGAGCGGCCTCACCTTTGCTCCTGAGGCGGGCAGCCAGCGACTCCGGGACGCCATCAATAAAAATGTCACCGAGGAGGAGGTGCTCACCACCTGCGCCACGGCCTTCTCCGGCGGCTGGAACAACGTGAAGCTCTACTTCATGCTGGGGCTTCCCACGGAGACCGACGAGGACGTTATCGCTATTGCGGATCTGGTGTGGAAGATCCTTAAGGTCTGGAAGGAGAACGCCGCCAACAAAAAGCGGGGGCTTTCCATCAACCTCTCCACGGCCTTTTTTGTGCCCAAGCCCTTCACACCCTTCCAGTGGGAGGCACAAATCACGCCCGAGGAGTATATGCGCCGGGTGCATCTCTTAAAGGAGCACCTCCACAGCCGGGCAGTAGACTATCGCTACCACGGCTCGGATCTGAGCTTCCTGGAGGCGGTGCTGGCCAGGGGCGACCGGCGGCTGTGCCCGGTGCTCTCCTATGCGGTGGAGCACGGCGCCCGCTTGGATGGCTGGGATGAGTATTTCCGCTTTGACATCTGGCAGGAGGCCTTTACCGCCTGCGGCGTGGATCCGGCGCAGTATGCCCAGCGCGCCTATGAAAAGGACGAGCTGCTGCCGTGGAGCACCATGGACGTGGGAATTTCAAAGAGCTATTTCTGGCGGGAGCGGGAGAGAGCCTATGAATCCAAGACAACACCGGATTGCCGCACGGCCTGCGGCGGCTGCGGTGCAAATCGGCTGGAAGGCGGGGTGACATGTGATGTCTAGGCTGCTGTTTGAAAAGACGGGAGAGAGCATCTATATCTCCCACTTGGATCTCATGCGGGTCTTTCAGCGGGCGTTTCGCCGGGCAGGGCTGCTGCTGCGCCACTCCCAGGGCTTTACGCCCCGCGCCATCGTGTCCATTGCCCTGCCTCTGGCGCTGGGCACGGAAAGCCGCTGTGAGCTTTTGGACTTTGAACTGCAAGAGGCCGGCACGGTGACGCCGGAGCAGCTCAACGCTGTGCTTCCCGCAGGCATTCGTGTGCTGGAGGTATACGAGACGGGCAGAAAGCTCAAGGAGCTTGTCTATCTCAGGGTACAAGTGGAGCTGGAATATGACCAGGGGGCGCCGTCGGCGGAGGCTGTGGACGCGGTGTTCCGCCAGGAGAGCATCATGGTGGAAAAGCAGTCCAAAAAGGGGAGCACCCAGGTGGACATTCGCCCGATGATACGTAAACTCTCAGTGGATCGCCCCGATGGACATACCATCGTGCTGGACGCCGAGATCACAGCGCAGCAGCCATCGCTCAACCCCATGCTCCTCTCCCAGGCAGTGGAGACGGCGCTGGGCAAGGCGGACTTTGTCCATTGCCGCCGCCTGGAGGTTTTGGATGGACAGGGCGAGGTATTTCGATAAGAAAGAAGGATACAGGATGCGACTGCTTTCAGATTTCCCCCGGGTTTCTCTGGGATGCTTTCCCACGCCGCTGGTGGCGCTTCCCAATCTGAGCCGGATGTTTGGAAAACGGCTTTATCTCAAGCGGGATGATATGACAGGCGTTGGCTTGGGCGGCAACAAGGTGCGCAAGCTGGAGTTTTTGCTGGCGGATGCCCAGAATAAGGGGGCATCCATCGTGATGACCACCGGCGGTGCCCAGTCCAACCATGCCATGCTCACGGCCGCCTGCTGCGGCCGCCTGGGCATGCAGGCGGTGCTGCTGCTCAAAGACCGCGGTGTTTCCCAGGAAGTGGGCAACGTATACCTCGATCACCTGCTGGGTGCCGAGGTGGTGCTCATGGATACCGACGACTACCGGGTGATCTATGAGGAGATGGCACGGCGCAAGACGGCCTATGCCAAGGAAGGCAAGCTCGCCTATGAAATTCCCCTGGGCGGCTCCAACGCCTTGGGCGCTCTGGGCTATGTGGAGTGCTTCCGGGAGACCATGGCGCAGTGCGCGGCGCTGGGCATTCACCCCGACCGCATGGTGTCGGCGGTGGGCTCCGGCGGCACCTACGCCGGGCTCTGCGCCGGCGCGGATCTATACGCACCCGACGTGAAGGTCACCGGTGTGGCAGTGGACAGCGAGCCCTTCGCCCAAATCTGCACCCAGCTCAAGGCCGAAATCAGCGGCCTCTTGGAGCTGGAGCACCCATTAAACGGGAACAATGTGGAACTATTTGACAATGTGGGCGCAGGCTACGGCATCCCCGGACAGGAAGAGAAGGAAGCGGTGGAGCTCATGGCGCGGGAGGAGGGCATTTTCCTCGACCCGGTCTATACAGGGAAGGCATTTTCCCTGCTCCTGCGAAAGCTCCGTGCCGGGGAATTCCAGGAGGATGAGACCATCGTCTTCCTCCACTCCGGCGGTGCCGGCGGGCTGTTTGCCATTCCGTTTCCGGGAAAATAATGCTTGCATTTCCGGGAACCATATGGTAAAATACCTTGGTCTGTAAATGGGCGGTCCTCTGCCACGGCCGGTACGAAGGTACTGCGGCATTCCATGTGGGTATGAACGTCTAAATATTCTTAGGAGGACGAAACAATGGATTTAATGAAGGCATTAACCAGCCAGTACATGAAGGCTGAGGCTCCGGAAGTCCATGTGGGCGATACGGTTCGCGTTCATGTGAAGATCAAGGAAGGCTCCCGCGAGAGAGTGCAGGTTTTTGAGGGTACCGTCATTGCCAAGAAGCATGGCGGCCTGGAGGAGACCTTCACCGTCCGCCGCATCTCCTACGGCGTGGGCTGTGAGAAGGTGTTCCTGGTGCACTCCCCCAGCATTGTGAAGGTGGAGACGGTGCGCAAAGGTAAAGTGCGCCGCGCTAAGCTCTACTACCTCCGCGATCGTATGGGCAAGGCTGCCAAGGTCAAGGAAAAGGTGTAAGCCATCATACGTCCCCAAATCCCCGCCGGATAAGCGGGGATTTTTTTTGATTGCTCTTTTCTTTCGGGCGTGGTTTGTGTATAATATTACAATGCTATTTTATTGCGCTTTGGCAAAGCAGCGCCGGCGCAGAGGAACTTGCATGGAATGGGCTTCCCATTGGACATAGAGGATGATGAAGATGGAACAAGACAAGTATTCTGTACACGATACCATAGATCTCCAGGAGATCCGCTCGCTGTTGGAGGACGAAAAGCCCCAGGAGCCCCAGGAAACGCCGCCGCAAACGCCGCCGGAGGATGCGGCGCCTGCGTCCGCGGAAAAGCCGGAGAAGAAGTCTGAGCCGCTCTATGAGTGCTATGGCATTCTTCACGATATCACCTACATTCTTGCGGCGGTGACGCTGCTGTTTGTGTTTGTGGTGCGCCTGGTGGGCGTGGACGGTACGTCCATGCTGCCCACCTTGCACCATGGGGATTATCTCATTTTGGAGAGCAATTTCCTCTACCATGGCGACGACATTGAGACCGGGGATATTGTGGTGCTCACCGTGCCCTATTATAAGGAAGAGCCTATCGTCAAGCGCGTCGTTGCCACAGGCGGACAGACGGTGGACATTGATTTTGAAAATCACATCGTCTATGTGGATGGGCAGGCACTGGAGGAACCCTATCTCATAGACTACACCGGCACCGGCAGCTGGAACAACTGGGATGGGGAGTATGGCCTTTCGTATCCCGCCACCGTGCCGGAGGACTGCATCTTCGTCCTGGGCGACAACCGCAACAACTCCACCGACAGCCGCTTTGCCCCTGTGGGCATGGTGAATGTCAGCTGTGTGCTGGGAAAGGTGCGCGCCATTGTCCTGCCCGGACAGACCAAGGACGAAATGGGCAACATCACCGATCCCCGAGACTGGGGAAGAATTGGATTGGTGTCATAATATGGACGAGCAGATGAACATACAGTGGTACCCCGGCCACATGACCAAGACCCGCCGGATGATGGAGGAGAGCCTCAAGCTGGTGGACGGGGTCTGCGAAATTCTTGATGCGCGCATCCCGGCCTCCAGCCGCAATCCGGATTTGGATGAGATTGTGGGAGGAAAGCCGCGGTTGGTGGTGCTTAACCGCATCGATCAGGCGGATCCTGCCATGGTGCGCCGCTGGGCGGCCTGGTTTAAAAGCCAGGGGATGGCGGTGCTGGAGACCGACTGCAAGAGCCGCAAGGGCGTCGGCGGATTTGTTCCCGCCATCCGCGCCATGCTGTCTGAGAAGCTCCAGCGCTATCAGGAAAAGGGGCAGGTGGGTCGACCGCTGAAGATCATGGTGGCGGGTATTCCCAATGTGGGGAAGTCCACCTTTATCAATCAGATTGCCGGGCGCAAGAGCGCCAAGGCGGAGAACCGCCCCGGTGTCACTCGGGGAAAGCAGTGGATCACCGTGGATCAGGGGCTTCTTCTTTTGGATACGCCGGGAATCCTCTGGCCGAAATTTGAAGACCGGGAAGTGGGCATGCGCCTTGCTTACACCGGCGCGGTGAAGGACGACATCATGGATCTGGAGACCCTTTCCTCCGGCCTTCTGGCGCTGCTCTGGCGGCAATACCCCGAAGCGGTGGCCAGCCGGTACAAAATCGAGGCTGAGCCCGATGCCCAGGGCTACGCGCTTTTGGAAGCCGTGGGGCGAAAGCGCGGCTTCCTGATCTCCGGCGGTGAGGTGGATACCGAGCGCGCTGCGAGGATGGTGCTGGAGGAATACCGCAGCGGCAAGCTGGGACGTTTTACCCTGGATCTGCCGCCCCAGGAGGAGAAAGTATGATTGATTTTTGGGAACTGGAGCATCAGTGCTATGAGGGCGGCTTTGACCTGGTGTGCGGCATAGACGAGGCGGGAAGAGGCCCCTTGGCTGGACCCGTGTGCGCGGCGGCGGTAATTTTGCCCCGAGACTTGCAGATTGAAGGGCTCAACGATTCGAAAAAGCTCTCCGACCAGAAGCGGCGGGCGCTCTTCGATGTGATTACCAAGGAGGCCTATGCCTACGGCATTGCCTTCGCCTCCGAGCAGGAGATTGATTCTGTAAATATTCTAAACGCCACCTTCCTTGCCATGGAGCGGGCGGTGGCGGCGCTGGGCATGGCGCCGGACATTGCCTTGGTGGATGGAAACCGCAGGCCGCCTCTTGGAATGCCGGTGAAGACGGTGGTGGGCGGCGATGGCCTCAGCGCCAATATCGCGGCGGCCTCCATCTTGGCCAAGGTGACCCGGGATCGCCGCATGGAAGAGCTGGACGCCGAATATCCCCAGTACGGCTTCGCGGTACATAAGGGCTACGGCACCAAGCGCCACTATGCAGCGCTGCGGGAATTCGGCGCATGCCCCATCCACCGCACTACATTTTTGAAGAAGTTCTATGGGGAGAAATAATCTCGCCGGTGCCTGGGGCGAGGGAGTTGCGGCGGAGTATCTCCGCAAGAAGCGCTTCACCATTCTGGCCTGCAATTACCGCTGCCGGTTCGGGGAAATCGACATCATTGCCGGGAACAGAAAGTACCTCGTCTTCGTCGAGGTAAAGCTGCGGCGCTCGGATCGGTTTGCCGCTGCCCGGGAGTTTGTGGGCTTAGAGAAGCAGAGGCGCCTTCGTACCACGGCCATGCTGTGGCTTCAGGAGAATCCCGATGGGCGGCAGCCCCGCTTTGACGTCATTGAAATCTATGCGCCGGAGGGAGTGGACACGGCGCACCCGGAAATTTATCACTGGGAGGACGCCTTTCAATGAAGTATGCCGTGTTTGACGCCCACTGCGATACGGCGCTGGAGCTCTGGAGCAGGGGAGAGACCTTCGAGACCTGCACCACGGCGGTGGATCTCTTGGCAGCGGATTATCCGGCGTACGGACAGTTCTTTGCCATCTGTCCGCTGTCTCTGGGGCGGGGGAGCGAGGCCTGCGGGGAGATTCTTTCCAACGTCTATGGGCACTTTTTGAAATTGCTCCGGCAGCCGGGCAGCCCAGCCGCGCTCATCCGCGACCACGATGCCTTTGCACGAACGTGGGAGGCAGGGAAGTGCGCCGCGTTCCTCTCCCTGGAGGGCGCCGAGGGAATTGGCTGCGATCCCGGACGGCTGGAAGACCTGCACGCCATGGGCGTGCGGATGGTCAATCTCACGTGGAATGAGAATAATGCCCTGGCCGGCTGCGCCGTCAAGGACGGCGGGGGATTGACCGCCCAGGGACGGGAATTTGTCTGCCAGGCACAGCGCCTGGGGATCCTCCTCGACGTGAGCCATCTCTCGGAGCGCGCCTTTTGGGATCTCATGGATCTTGCCGAGGAGCCGGTGGTGGCCAGCCATTCCAATTCTGCCGCCCTGTGCCCACACCGGCGCAATCTCACCGATGCGCAGTTTCGCGCCATCTGTGAAACCGGCGGATTTGTGGGAATCAACTTTTATACGCCGTTTCTTGCGCCAAGCGGGAAGGCGGATCTCGATACCGTGCGCTGTCATATGGATCACTTCCTCTCTCTGGGTGGCTTTGGCCATGTGGCACTGGGCGGTGATCTGGACGGCTGCGACGCGCTGCCGGTTGGGCTTTCCGGCCTTGCCGGTTATGCCGCCCTGGCAGACCACTTGGAGCAGGCGGGTTTTTCAGAAACGTACATTCAGGAAATCTATTCCAATACAATAAAAAGGGTTGTGAAGTCATGTATTATGTGAGCACCAGAGACCATACGCTGCGCTATACTGCCGCGCAGGCCATTGAGCAGGGCTTGAGCCGGGAGGGCGGACTGTTCCTGCCGGAGACGTTCCCCCAGCTGCCGGATCTCAAGACGCTGCTTCCCATGAACTATCAGCAGCGCGCCGCGGCCATTATGGGCTTATTCTTAGACGGTTTCTCTGGCGAAGAGCTGGAGACCTTTGCATCCAAGGCCTATGGCGGCGGCAAGTTTGACTGCCCCGAGGTTGCCCCGGTGCGGGAGCTCCACTGCAAGACCCATATGCTGGAGCTCTGGCATGGCCCCACCTGTGCCTTCAAGGACATGGCGCTGCAAATGCTGCCCCATCTGCTGACCGCCTCCATGGCCAAGAACGGCGAGGAGAAGACGGTCTGCATCCTGGTGGCCACCTCCGGCGACACCGGCAAGGCCGCCCTGGAGGGCTTCCGGGATGTGGCTGGCACGAAGATCATGGTCTTCTACCCCAAGGACGGCGTCTCGGACATCCAGCAGCTCCAGATGGTCACCCAGGAGGGCGAAAATGTGGGCGTTTGCGCAGTGGTGGGCAACTTCGACGATGCCCAGACCGGCGTCAAGAAGATATTCTCCGATCCTGCATTCCGGGATGTTCTGGCGGGACGGGGCTATGTGCTCTCCTCGGCCAATTCCATCAACTGGGGCCGCGTTCTGCCCCAGGTGGTCTACTACATCTCCGCCTACTGCGACCTCGTCCAGGAAGGAAAGCTGAAGCTCGGCGATAAGTTCCATGTCTGCGTGCCCACAGGCAACTTCGGCAACATCCTGGCCGGCTACTACGCGAAGAAGATGGGACTTCCCATTGACAAGCTCATCTGCGCGTCCAATGCCAACAATGTCCTCACGGACTTCCTCCAGACCGGCGTATATGACCGCAACCGTCCGTTCTACAACACGGCCTCGCCGTCCATGGACATTCTCATTTCCTCCAATCTGGAGCGTCTGCTCTTTGACCTCACCGGCTCGGATGAGGAGGTACGCGGCTATATGGCGTCTCTGAATGCCACAGGACGCTATGAGGTTTCCCGGAAGGTGAAGGATGCCGTGCGGGCGCAGTTTGTCTCCGGCTTCTGCGATGACGCGCGAACCCTCAACACCATTGAGAAGGTGTTCCACAACACCGGCTATCTCATGGATACCCACACCGCCGTAGCCTACACGGTGCTCCAGGACTACCGGGCGAAGACGGCCGACGATACCACCGCGGTGGTGGTCTCCACGGCCAGCCCCTTCAAGTTCTGCGACAGTGTGCTCACCGCCCTGGGGGTTACAGAGCAGGCCAAGGGGACGGAGATCCTGAAGCAGCTGAGCGATGTGACCGGCAAGCCCGCACCCAAGCCCCTGGCGTCTCTGGCGGGGAAGGCTGTGCGGTTTACGAAGACCGTGGAAAAGCAGGAGATGCTGTCCGTGGTGGACGGCATGCTGCGCTGATGGCGCTCTACGCCCTGGGAGACCTCCATCTAGCCCTGGGTGCTGCCGACAAGCCCATGGACGTCTTTGGCGGCAAGTGGACAGGCTATATGGAGAAGCTCCAAGAAAATCTCAGCATTCTGCGCCAGGAGGATACCCTGGTCATCGTGGGAGACTTCTGCTGGGCACTGGGACTTTCCGAGGCAGAGGCCGACTTCCGCTTTCTTTCTCAATTTCCCGGCAGGAAGCTCTTCGTCAAGGGCAACCACGACTACTGGTGGAACACGGCGGCGAAGTTTGAGCGCTTTTGCCAGGAGGGCGGCTTTGCGGACATGCACCTGCTCCACAACAATTGCCATTTCTACGGCGATATTGCCCTGTGCGGCACCCGGGGATGGTTTTTTGAGGAGGAGCAGGGCGGCAGTCACGATGAAAAGGTCTTCCGGCGGGAGCTGATCCGGCTGGAAACCTCGCTCAAGGCTGCCGGAGAGATGGAAAAATACTGTTTTCTCCACTATCCGCCCCGGTATCGCGGCTATGTCTGCGACGAAATCCTCGCGCTGCTCAAGCAGTACCGCGTCAGCCTTTGCTGCTATGGCCATCTCCACGGCGACAGCCACAAGCTGGCCATGGAAGGGCTCTATGACGGTACGGATTTCCGCCTGGTGGCCGCTGATTTTGTGAATTTTCAGCCGGTCTGCCTGGTTCCGTAAAAATTTTTCCGATTTCCCGGAAAAAAAGGTGGAAAAATTCATGAAGTTCTGTTAATATTATAGTCTGCCATGATGTAATGGCAATTTTGTAAACATGGGCATTTGAGCCTACCACATAGGAGGAACGACACCAATGAATGTGAAAAGCACCGAGAAGGCTGCCGGTAAGGCAACGATTGTTATTGAAGTGGAAAAGGCGGAGTTTGACGCCGCTTTGACCAAGGCCTATAACAAGGCGCGCAAGGACATTTTTGTCCCTGGCTTCCGCAAGGGCAAGGCGCCCCGGAAGGTCGTTGAGGGCAAGTACGGCGCCAAGGTGTTCTATGAAGATGCTGTCAACGAGATCTATCCCGATCTCTATGAGAAGGCCATCGTGGAGCAGGCCATCAAGGCTGTGGGAACGGCCTACATCTCCAAGCTGGACGACGGCGAAGACGGCGGTGTCGTCCTCACCATGGAGACCGACCTCTATCCCGAGGTTACCCTGGGCGACTACAAGGGCTTGGAAGTGCCCAAGGCGGACGTGAACGTCACCGACGAGGAAGTGGAAGCCGAGATCGACCGCATGGCCGAGCGCAACAGCCGCATCGAGACCGTCGACCGTCCTGCTCAGGAGGGCGACACCGTGGTGCTGGACTTCGAGGGCTTCGACAATGGCGTGCCCTTTGAGGGCGGCAAGGGCGAGAAGTACAGCCTCAAGCTGGGTTCTCATCAGTTTGTCCCCGGCTTTGAAGAGGCGCTGGTGGGCGTTTCCGCCGGTGAGGAGAAGGACGTCAACGTCACCTTCCCCGAGAACTACACCCCCGAGCTGGCTGGTAAGCCCGTGGTCTTCAAGTGCAAGATCCACGAGGTGAAGGAGACCATCCTCCCCGAGAAGGACGACGAGTTTGCCAAGGACGTCTCTGAGTTTGATACCCTGGACGCCCTCCGCGCCGATATCCGCACCAAGCGGGAGAACGAGCGCCGCGAGGCTGTGGAGCGTGCCTTTGAGAGCGCTGTGGTGGAGAAGGCCGCAGCCAATATGACCTGCGACATCCCTGCCTCCATGATCGAGGAGCAGCTGGATAAGCACCTGGAGCAGTTTGCCTATCAGCTTCAGATGAACGGCATGAAGCTAGACGACTATGCCAAGATGATGGGCGGCGATATGAGCTCCCTGCGCGCTTCCATGCGTCCCATGGCCGAGACCACGGTGCGCAACAACGTGCTGCTGGACGCTGTGGTGGCTGCTGAGAATATCACCGTTTCCGACGAAGAAGTCAACGACGAGATCAAGAAGCTGGCCGAGCAGTACTCCATGGAGGAGGACAAGGTGCGTGCCGCTGTGGGCGAGGAGAGCCTCAAGACCGACATGGCTGCCAAGAAGGCCATGAAGCTCCTGGTGGAGAGCGCTGTTGCCACCGAAATGCCCAAGGCAGAAGAGAAGGAAGCCTCCAAAGAAGAGGAATAATTCTCCACTGCCCCGGTTAGAATCTCTCAGATAAAACCGGTGAAAGGAGTATCCCATGAGTTTTATTCCCTATGTTGTGGAGCAGACCAGCCGCGGCGAGCGCAGCTATGATATCTTTTCCCGTCTGCTCAATGACCGCATTATTCTCCTCTCCGAGGAGGTCAACGACGTGACAGCCAGCCTGGTGGTGGCGCAGATGCTCTACCTGGAGGGACAGGATCCCGACAAGGACATCCAGTTCTACATCAATTCTCCCGGCGGCTCCGTCACGGCCGGTATGGCGATCTATGATACCATGCAGTATGTGAAGTGCGACGTCTCCACCATCTGCATCGGCATGGCCGCGTCCATGGGCGCGTTCCTGCTCTCGGCCGGCGCCAAGGGCAAGCGCATGGCGCTGCCCAACGCCGAAATCATGATCCATCAGCCTCTGGGCGGCACCCAGGGTCAGACCACGGACATGAAGATCCACGTGGAGCGGATGCTGAAGATCAAGGATCGTCTCAACCACATTCTGTCGCAGAATACCGGCAAGCCCCTGGACGTCATCGAGCGGGACACCGAGCGCGACAATTTCATGTCGGCGGAGGAAGCCTGCGCCTATGGCCTGATCGACCAGGTCATCTACCGGCGCTAAAAGCTCCGCCTTCGGAAAGGAAGTTCACCTTGGCTAGAGAGAGCGTCCGCTGCTCCTTCTGCGGCAAGCGGCAGGAGCAGGTCAACCGGATCATCGCAGGACCCAATGTCTATATCTGCAACGAGTGCGTGGAGCTGTGCGCCGGCATCCTCCGGGACGATATGAGCCCCAACCAGGCGCCGAGCTTCGAGCTGCCGGACACCCTGCCCACGCCGCAGGAAATCAAGAACTATATGGATCACTACATCATCGGCCAGGACGACGCCAAGGTCGCCCTGTCGGTAGCGGTCTATAACCATTATAAGCGCATCTACTTTGAGAACAGCACCGATGTGGAGCTCCAGAAGAGCAATATCCTGCTCATTGGCCCCACAGGCTCGGGCAAGACCCTCTTTGCCCAGACTCTGGCCAAGATCCTCAATGTGCCCTTTGCCATCGCAGACGCCACCACCCTCACCGAGGCAGGTTACGTGGGCGAGGACGTGGAGAATATTCTCCTGCGCCTTTTGCAGGCAGCCGACTTCGATGTGGAGCTGGCACAGCGTGGCATCATCTACATCGACGAGATGGACAAAATTGCCCGTAAGAGCGAGAATACCTCCATTACCCGGGATGTGTCCGGCGAGGGCGTGCAGCAGGCACTGCTGAAAATTCTGGAGGGCACTGTGGCCAACGTGCCGCCCCAGGGTGGCCGGAAGCATCCCCAGCAGGAGTTTATCCAGATCGATACCACCAACATCCTCTTCATCTGCGGCGGCGCCTTTGATGGCCTGGACAAGATCATCGAAAGGCGCACCGACCGCTCTGCCATTGGCTTTGGCTCGGAGATCAAGAGCAAGGAAGATCACGATGTCGGCCAGCTCTTCCGGCTGGTGCAGCCCCACGATCTTCTCAAGTTCGGCATTATCCCCGAGCTGGTGGGACGGCTTCCTGTGATCACGTCTCTCCAGAGCCTCCAGAAGGAGGATCTCATGCGGATCCTCACAGAGCCCAAGAACGCCCTGTGCAAGCAGTATCGCAAGCTCTTGGAGTATGACCAGGTGAAGCTCAGCTTTGAGGAGGGGGCTCTGGAAGCCATCGCGGAGAAGGCCATTGAGAGGAAGATTGGTGCTCGCGGTCTGCGTGCGATCATGGAGGAAATTATGACGGGTATCATGTTTGAGATCCCGTCGGATCCCTCCATTCAGAGCGTTTTGATTACAGAAGGGTGTGTGCGTAACGGCGAGAAGCCCCAGGTTACGAGAGATAGCTCCAAGCCGCGCCAACCCATAAAAAACGCCGGAGTAACACTGTAAGTGTGCAGAGAGGGGGCTTTTGCCCTCTCTTTGTGTATATTTCCCCAATTCCCTGATAAGGAGGGAAGATTGATGAATGAAATTCTCTTATCCCAGCGGCTGCCGGTTTTAGCGCTGCGGGGACTCAACGTATTTCCCGGCATGACCATCCACTTTGACGTGGGCAGGAAAAAGTCTATCCGTGCCGTGGAGGAGGCCATGCACAACCATGGCCAGGAGATTTTCCTGGTGACCCAGCGGGACGTCCAGGATGACGATCCGGATCTCTCCGGCCTCTACGCCATCGGAACAGTCAGCGTGGTCAAGCAGATTTTAAAGCTGCCGGGGGAAACCATCCGCATTTTGGTGCAGGGCAAATACCGCGCCCGAATCACCGAGTGCATCCAAAGTGAGCCCTATCTCTTTGGCCGGGTGGAGACGGTCAGCGACCTGCCCTATTCCAAGGCTTCGCCCAAGACAGAGGCGCTGCTTCGGGAGGCACAGGCGCTCTATGAGCATTTTCTCGAGCTCACCGGGCGCTCCGTCCAGGACGGCCTGGGCGCTCTGCTCACATCCCAGGATCCGGGCTATATTGCCGACTATATCACCCAGAACTCCACCATCAACTATACCGACAAGCAGCGGATTCTCGAGCAGCTCCATCCTCTCAAGCGGCTGGAGCAGGCCACCATTCTTTTGGGTCGGGAGCTTCATATTCTGCAATTGGAGACCGAGATCCAGGAGAAGGTGCAGGAGAGCGTCAATAAGGGGCAGCGGGACTACTACCTCCGCGAGCAGATGCGCGTCATCCAGAATGAGCTGGGAGAGGGCGACGAGGAGGAAGAGCTGCAGCAGTACCACGATGCCATCACCAAGCTCGAGGCACCGGAGGAAGTCATTGAAAAGCTCTTAAAGGAGCTGCGGCGCCTTGGAAAGCAGCCGTCCAATTCTGCTGAGGCGGCGGTGCTGCGCACGTACCTGGATACCTGCCTGGAGCTTCCCTGGAATAAGCGCACCAAGGAACGGGTGGACGTGCGTGCCGCCCGCAAGATCCTGGACGAGGATCACTTCGGCCTGGAAAAGGTGAAGGAGCGGATTCTCGAGATCTTTGCCGTGCGGAAGATGGCACCGGAGCTGCCGGCGCAGATCATCTGCCTGGTGGGGCCTCCCGGCGTGGGCAAGACCTCTGTGGCCACCAGCATTGCCAGAGCGCTCAACCGCAATATGGCGCGGATTTCCCTGGGCGGCATCCATGATGAGGCCGATATCCGCGGCCACCGCAAGACGTATATCGGCGCCATGCCAGGCCGGATCATGGCAGCCATTCAGCAGGCGGGCTCCAAAAATGCCCTGCTTTTGCTGGACGAAATTGACAAGCTGGGCAGCGACTACCGCGGCGACCCCTCTTCGGCGCTGCTGGAGGTGCTCGACAGCGAACAAAACGGCAATTTCCGCGACCACTACCTGGAGGTGCCCTTTGACCTGAGCGAGTGCATGTTTATCACCACCGCCAACACCACCTCCACCATTCCCGCGCCGCTGCTCGACCGCATGGAGGTCATTGAGCTCTCGTCGTATACCGACGAGGAGAAGCTGATGATCGCCAAGGAGCATCTTCTGCCCAAGCAGCTCCAGAAGCACGGCCTCAAAAAGACCCAGGTGCGCCTGAGCGACGATGCCATTCGCGAGATCATCGCCTGCTACACCCGGGAGTCCGGTGTGCGCAATCTGGAGCGAGAGCTGGCAACCCTCTGCCGCAAGTGCGACATGCGCTTTGTCTCCGAGAAGCCGCCCAAGCGGATCACCATCCAGGGCGCCAATTTGGAAGCGTACCTGGGTGTTCGGAAATACTTGCCCGACGAGCTGCCCCCGGCTGATACGGTGGGGCTGGTTACCGGCCTTGCCTGGACGAGCGTGGGCGGAGAAACACTGGAAGTGGAAGTCAATGTGGTGGACGGCACCGGCAAGCTGGAGCTCACCGGCAATCTGGGCGACGTGATGAAGGAATCGGTCTATGCGGCCATGAGCTATATCCGCTCCCGCGCGGACAAGCTGCATCTGCCCCAGGATTTCTATAAGACCAAGGACATCCACGTCCACTTCCCTGAGGGCGCCATTCCCAAGGACGGCCCCTCTGCCGGCATCACCATCTGCACGGCCATGGTTTCTGCCCTGACGGGGGCACGTGTCCGCCGGGATATCGCCATGACCGGTGAAATCTCCATCCGCGGCCGGGTGCTTCCCATCGGCGGCCTCAAGGAAAAGACCATGGCCGCGCTGCGCCACGGCATCAAAACGGTCATCATTCCCGAGGGAAATGCCAAGGATCTGGAGGAAATCGACCAGACGGTGCGCCATGCCCTCAATTTCCTCACGGTTTCCCACGTGGATTCCGTGCTGGAGGCTGCGCTGGATTTTCAGCCCTTACCCGAAGCGTCCGCCCCGGTGCAGGTGCCCCAGGAGGCACAGCTGGCCGTGGCGCGGGAGCAAAATAAAAGCCGCAATACCGGAATTCGACAGTAGGTGCGACAATGAATTTACACAATGTGGAGTTTGTACGCTCCGCCGCCAGCTTAAAGGACTGTCCGCATGATCGGCTTCCGCAGATTGCCTTTGCCGGACGATCCAATGTGGGAAAGTCCTCGGTGATTAACCGCCTTTTGCAGCGGAAAAACTTTGCCCGTGTGGGCGAAGCACCGGGGAAGACCACGCACATCAACTATTTTCTGGTGGATCAGGTGCTGTACCTGGTGGATCTGCCCGGCTATGGCTTTGCCAAGGTACCCAAGGCGGAGAAGGAGCGGTGGGCGAAGCTCATTGAGAGCTACTTTGCCGACCCGGATCTCATCACTCTCGGCGTCCTCATTGTGGACGCCCGCCATAAGCCCACGGAGAACGACGTGACCATGGCGCGCTGGTTTCAGCAGACGGGAAGACCCTATGCGGTGGTGGCCAACAAGCTGGACAAGCTGAAAAAGACCCAGATCGAGCCAAGTCTCGCGCTGATCCGCGAGACGTTGGCGCTGGGGGACGATGTGCCGCTCATTCCGTTTTCTGCGGAAAAGGGCGAGGGGCGCGAAGCGCTGTTAGCCCTCATCGAGGGGACGCTTCCCCCATGTTAATCGCAAAAATGAGGTGAAATCATGGGCGGATTGACCCAATGGCTTGCCCAGCTGCGGCTGGACAGCATCTGGCAGACCCTGGTGGTGGTGCTTGCCTCCCTGTTTTGCATCACGGTGCACGAGACATGCCATGGCCTTGCCGCCTATTGGATGGGCGATGATACGGCCAAGCGCATGGGACGGCTCACCCTCAATCCCCTCAAGCATGTGGATCTGGTGGGACTGATTATGATGGCCTTGGTGCACTTTGGCTGGGCAAAACCAGTGCCCATCAATATGCGCCGGTTTCGCAACCCCAAGGCGGGCATGGCGCTCACGGCGCTGGCAGGCCCCATATCCAATGTGCTTCTGGCGCTGGTGGCACTGCTCCTGCGAAGCGTGGTCATTCTGGTGGCCATGGGGACGGCGCACTATGGTACGCTGATTTCCTATCTCATCTTATTTTTTGAGTACATGGCCGTGCTCAGTGCCGGCCTGGCGGTCTTCAATCTCTTTCCCATTCCGCCGCTGGACGGATCCAAGGTGCTCTTTGCGCTGCTGCCGGATTCGAGCTACGATAAACTCATGCGCTATGAGAAATATGGCATGCTGCTTCTGGTGGTGCTGCTCTTTTTCAATGTCTTGGATACGCCGCTCATTTTCCTGCGCGAGAAGCTTTTGGACGGGCTATCCTGGATTCTGACGCCGGTGGTTCGGGGACTGACGAAGCTGTTACTGTGAGGTTACTATGGAAGAACCGCAATACCATCTGGATCAAGTGGTCCACGCCAAAGCCGAGCATCTGGAGGACTTTGACGGCCCCCTGGACGTCATTCTCCTGCTTTTGAGCAAGAATAAGATTGAAATACAGGATATCAGCATCACGTCCATTTTGGAGCAGTATCTTTCGTACCTCGACGAGATGAAGCGGATGGACATGGAGATTGCCAGCGAGTTCATCGCCATGGCCTCCCACCTGATGCTCATCAAGACCAAGATGCTTCTCTCCGCTGCCGAGCAGGAGGAGGCACAGAGCGAGATGGAGCTGCTCATTCGCTCTCTGGAGGAGCGGCAGCGGCAGGACGCCATGAATCAGATTCGCGGCTCGGTGACCTTTCTCGCCCAGCGCAATGAGATTGGCCTGGGGCTATTTCCCAAAGAGCCGGAGCCGCTGCGCCGGGATCAGACTTACCGCTATTCCCACGACCCTGCCGATCTAGTTCGGATCATGGCCGTGCTGGCCGATCGCAGCCAGCGGTCACTGCCGCCCCCAACGTCCAACTTCTCGGGCATTGTGGGTCGGGAGCCATACCCGGTGACCAAAAAGGCGGCAGAGGTGCTGCGGCGGCTCCTCGCCCATGGCGTGTCGGCCTTTCGGAAGCTCTTCCGGGGCAATCGCTCCCGTTCGGAGATTGTGGCCACCTTTTTGGCCATCCTGGAGCTGTGCCGGCTGCGCTCTGTGACGCTGGAAGAGGATCAGGGCGAGGAGACCTGCGTCAAATTTGTCAAAATGCCGGAGGAAACCAAGGAAGGGGAGAGTGCCGTTGGAGAGTAATGAGATCCAGCGCGCCTTGATGGCCATACTATTTGCAGCGGGTGAGCCGGTGGAGGCCAAGCGTCTGGCCGCGGCATTGGAATTAGACGAGGACGAGATCCATCAGGAGCTTCAAGCGCTTATGGACATGCTGTCCTATGAAAGAAGCGGAATTCGGATCATCCGGCTGGAGAGCGCATACCAGATGTGCTCCTCGGCGGAGATGGCGCCCTATGTGACCAAGGCGCTGGAGACCCGCAAGCCGCCCAAGCTCAGCGCATCCCAGCTGGAGGCGCTGACCATCATCGCCTACTACCAGCCTGCCACCAAGGCCTATGTGGAGCAGCTAAGAGGGGTGGACAGCTCCTATTCCATTAGCGCCTTGCTCACCAAAAAGCTCATTGAGGAGTGCGGACGGCTCAATGTGCCCGGACGCCCCATTCTCTACCGCACGACGCCGGATTTCCTGCGCACCTTCGGACTCTCGTCCCTGGAGGAGCTGCCGGAAATTGAGAAAATCAACCTGCAAAAGAAGCCGGAGATCCCACAAGAGGGAAATGGAGAATCGGAGGAAAAGGAGAGTGCACCGTGACGGCGCTGGTGATATTCCTGGTTCTTGCCGCGATTGTCGCGGGGCTTGCGTGGCTCAAGGTGGGCATCCACGCCACGTGGCAGGACGGGGACTGGAATGCGACCTTCACGGTGGGCGGCATCCCGCTTTCGTGGAAGAAAACCCATCAAAGCGGGAAGAAACCCACCCCTGCGCCCAAGGCACAGAATAATGCGCCTCCACCAAAAAAAGAGAGCCGGCTTTCGCTCCTGCGGCAGCACTGGCGGGAGGTGGCGGTCATTCTGGGCAAAATCCTGGAGAAGGAGACCGTGGAACTCCTGCGCTTTGAGATGATTGTGGGCGACGAAGACCCGGCGCGCTGTGCCATTCGCTATGGTGAGGTGCAGGCGGCGGTGCATCTCGTCCGCCCGGTGATTTTGCAGTGTTTTCGCGTCAAGCGGGAAATGGTGCAGATAGACTGCGATTTTGCTGGACGCCGTTCTACGGCGCAGGCAGAAATCAAGGCAACGATACGCGTATACGAAGCGGTGGCGATTCTCTTTGCCGTGCTTCGTTTTCAGCAGCAGCATACTCCCACAAATCAAAATCAAAAAAAGGCGGTGCAGCGATCATGAGTCATCCTTTGCCCAATCTGCTCGGCGAGACCATGGAGAAGATTCGCTCCATGGTGGATGTCAATACCATCATCGGCGATGCCATCACCACACCCGATGGCGTCAGCATCATTCCCGTGTCTAAAATCAAGATTGGATATGCCGGCGGCGGCACGGACTTTGCCACCAAGGGATATCCTGCCACCAAGGAAAACACCTTTGGCGGCGCCAGCGGCGCTGGCATCACCATCACGCCTGTGGCATTCCTGATTCTCAAGGGTGATTCGGTTCGGCTGCTGCCCATTGCGGAGCCAGCCTCCAATGCCATGGAACGGGTGATTGAAATGCTGCCGGAATTGATCGATCAGATTTCTGAGCTGGTGAAAAAGAAATCGGCGGAGGAATAGTCCTCATGGTTTTCTGTCAAAGGGGGTATACTATCCCCGGTGATGGAAATGAAACGGTTTTTAAGACGTGCGGCGGCTCTATGGACTGCCGCCGTCCTTTTCTCTGTGGCGGTGGGCGCGGAAGCAGCGCCTTCTGCCAAGGAGGTAATCTTGATTGACGGCCATACCAGCCGGGTGATTTTGAGCCACAATGCCGATACGCCTGCCTTGATTGCCAGTACCACCAAAATCATGACAGGGCTTCTCATCGCGGAGCGCTGCTCCCTGGACGAACCGGTGACCGTTCCGCCCGAGGCAGTGGGGGTGGAGGGATCCTCCCTTCATTTGCAGGCGGGAGAAGTACGCCAGGTGCGGGAGCTGCTCTACGGCTTAATGCTCCACTCCGGCAACGATGTGGCGGTGGCGCTGGCCATCCACTGCGCGGGGAGCGTGGAACAATTTGTGGCGCTCATGAACCGCCGCGCAGAATCCCTTGGCATGACGGGCACCCATTTTGCCAATCCCCACGGCCTGGATCACGAGGAACACCATGGAACAGCCAGGGATCTTGCTATTCTCACGGCTGAGGCCATGAAAAACGATACCTTTCACACCATTGTGTCCACCAAAACCGTCACCCTGGGCGGGAGAACCTATACCAATCACAATAAGCTTCTCTGGCGCTATGACGGCGCGGTGGGCGTGAAAACCGGCTATACCAAGGAAGCGGGACGGATTTTGGTATCCTGTGCCGAGCGCGGCAACCGCCGCCTGATCGCGGTTACCATTGACGATCCCAATGACTGGGAGGATCATGCGTCCATGCTGGATCATGGCTTCTCCCAGTTTACCAGCCGCACCATTGCCCAGGCGGGCACAGTGCTGGGGGTTGTCCCGGTGGCAGGTGGCCAGAGGAGCGCCTGCGGCGTGACGGTGTGTGAGGATGTGACGGTTTCCTTGGCGCCTGGAGAACGGGTGAAGCTCACGGTGGAGCTTCCGCCCTTTTCCTTTGCACCCATGGAAGTGGGGGCGCAGGCAGGTTGGCTCCAAGTGGAGGTAGATGGCGCGGCAGTGCTGCGCGTCCCCCTGGTATGGAAGGACACGGTAAGGGAGGCATAGCCTTGGAGGAACGAATTCAGAAAATACTCTCCCGCCACGGGATTGCCTCCCGCCGGCAGGCAGAAGCCATGATTGCCGCGGGACGGGTGGCGGTCAACGGCGTGGCGGCGCACTTGGGCGATACCGCCAACGCCGAAAAAGATGAGATTACGCTGGACGGCCATCCCCTCTCCCAGGCGCCGCCCAAGTGCTATCTCATGCTCCATAAGCCCCGCGGATATGTGACCACGCTTTCCGATGAGAAGGGAAGAAAGAATGTCTCCCAGCTGGTGGCGGACTGCGGCCAGCGGGTCTATCCCGTGGGGCGGCTGGATCTCGATTCTGAAGGGCTGCTGCTCATGACCAATGACGGCGCCCTGGCCAACCGCCTGATGCATCCCAGCGGCGGGATTGAGAAGTGCTACCGGGTCACGGTGCGAAATTTCAACGAGGCCTGCCTTCCGGTGCTGCGCAAGCCCATTGAAATTGATGGGCGCTACACCCATCCGGCACGGGTTCGCTGCCTGTGGCAGCGGGAGGATCGGGCGTGTCTGGAGTTCTGGCTCTCAGATGGAAGAAATCGCCAGATTCGGCGGCTGTGCGAGGCGGCAGGGGTAGAGGTGCTCCGGCTTTTACGCATCCAGGAGGGGACGCTTCGACTGGGGAAGCTGCCCCCGGGCGCGTGGCGCCCGCTCACCTTGGAGGAGCTCCGTGACCTGGAGCGTACCTTGCAATGGAAGTTTTTAAAAGATCTGTGATTTCCCTTGCAAAATTAAGTCGAAACCGGTATAGTTTTAGATAGCATGTAACCAATTTGATCCTGGCGCTGCAAAGGAGCAACGGCATGGCCACTGACTTTTTAACGACCATACATAATGAGATGGCCTCATTTTCCAAGGGGCAGCGACGCATTGCCCAGTATATTGAATCCTCCTATGACAAGGCGGCCTTTATGACGGCCAGCCGTCTTGGAAAAATGGTCAACGTTTCCGAATCCACGGTGGTGCGCTTTGCCGTGGAGCTGGGGTTTGACGGCTATCCCAGCATGCAGAAGGCGCTCCAGGAGATGGTGCGCAATAAGCTCACCTCGGTGCAGCGCATTGAGGTGGCCAGTGATCGCCTGGGCGATCAGGATGTGGTCTCCATGGTGCTCCAGGCGGATTGGGAGAGCATCCGTATGACCAGCGAAGCGCTGGATCGGCATGTGCTCGACCAGGCGGTGGAGGCCATTCTGCGCGCCAGGAATATCTATATCGTGGGCGTGCGCTCTTCGGCGGTCATTGCCACGTTTATGAGCTTTTATTTCCGAAATATCTTCGACAATGTGCATCTGGTGACCTCCTCTGCTACCAGCGAGATGATTGAGCAGATGCTCCATGTCTCCCGGGAGGATGTGGTCATCGGCATCAGCCTGCCGCGCTATTCCAGCCGTACCATCAAGCTCATGGAATTTGCCCGGGATTCCGGCGCGAAGATCATCGCCATCACCGATTCCCTGGACGCGCCGGCGGCCAAGCGGGCAGATCACATTCTCCTGGCAAAAAGCGATATGGTGTCGGTGGTGGATTCTCTGGTGGCGCCCATGAGTCTGGTGAATGCCCTGATTGTTGCCATTGGGCAGAAGAAGAAGGGAGAACTGGCGCGGATTTTTGAAAATCTCGAAGGCATTTGGCAGGAGTATGAGGTGTATGAACGGGTTGAGACATAAGGTTGTCGTCCTGGGCGGCGGCGCGGCCGGCATGATGGCGGCCGGCGCTGCGGCGGAGGCCGGGGCGAAGGTCATCTTGGTGGAGCAGAACGACCGGCTGGGAAAAAAGTTGGCCATCACCGGCAAGGGAAGATGCAATGTCACCAACTGCTGCTCGGCGGAGGAAGTGCTCAAGAATATCCCGCGCAACGCCCGGTTTCTCTATAGCGCCCTGGATGCCTTTTCGCCGGAGCAGGCAATGGCCTTTTTTGAGGCGCACGGATGTCCCCTCAAGGTGGAGCGCGGAAACCGCGTGTTTCCCATATCGGACAAGTCCGCCAGCGTCATTGGCGCGCTGGAGCAGTACTTACGCAGCGGCGGCGTGGAAGTTTTCCGCGGAAAGGCCATAAAGCTTCTCACCCAGGAAGGAACGGTCTGCGGCGTGGAGACCAGCCGCGGCACGATTTCTGCCAGCCGCGTGATATTGGCAACCGGCGGCCGCTCCTACCCCCTGACGGGCTCCGACGGCAGCGGCTATGGGCTGGCGCAGGAGGTGGGGCACACCATCGTGCCCACCTGGGGCTCACTGGTGCCGCTGGAGGAGGATGGCGATTACTGTGCCAGGCTCCAGGGGCTTTCCCTTCGAAACTGCGCCATCAAGGTGAAAAATCAGGCGGGGAAGACCATTTACCAGGACTTCGGGGAGCTGCTCTTTACCCATTTCGGGCTGTCCGGCCCCGTGATTCTCAGTGCCAGCGCCCATGGAAAGCCCGGCGATCTTCATACTGTTTTCATCGATCTCAAGCCGGCGCTGGATGAGCAGAAGCTGGACCTTCGAATTCTGCGTGACTTTGAACAATATCAAAACCGCACCATTGAGCATGCCTTGCAGGATCTCTACCCCAGGCTGCTGATCCCGGTGATGGTGGAGCGCGCCGGCATCCCGCCGGAGACCCGCGCCAACTCTGTGACCCGTGCCCAGCGCCGCAGGCTTTTGGAGCTTACCAAGGCATTCCCAGTGAAAATCCGCGGCCGCCGTCCGGTGGAGGAGGCTATCATCACCGCAGGCGGTGTGTCGGTGCGGGAGGTCAATCCCAAAACCATGGAATCCAAGCTGGTGCATGGGCTCTATCTGGCGGGAGAAATCCTGGATGTTGACGGCTATACAGGGGGATTTAATTTGCAGATCGCCTGGGCGACCGGCCGCGCTGCCGGACTGGCGGCGGCAAGGAAAGAAGAGGAGGAGCGTCCATGAACACGTTTGTATCCATTGCCATCGATGGCCCCGCAGGGGCTGGAAAGAGCACTATGGCGCGGATGCTGGCAGACCGGCTGGGGTATTCCTATGTGGACACCGGGGCAATCTACCGCACCATCGGCCTATTCTTGAGCATTTGCGGCATCAGCCCCAAGGATGTGGATGGGATCACCAGGCTCATTGACGAGGCGTCCATCCAGGTGGAGTACGACGAGCAGGGAATGCAGCATATGCTGCTCAATGGCCAGGACGTCACCGGTGAGCTGCGCACGCCGGAGATGAGCGACTATGCCTCCAAGATTTCCGCGCTGAAGGTGGTGCGGGATGTGCTTTTGGATTTGCAGCGGGATCTCGCTGGGACGCGAAACGTGGTCATGGACGGCCGGGACATCGGCACGGTGGTGCTGCCCCGCGCCAATGTGAAGATCTTCCTCACCGCCTCGCCGGAGGTGCGGGCAAAGCGGCGGCTTTTGGAGCTGCAGGCAAAAGGCGACAAAAAGTCGAGCTTTGATAAGGTGCTCCAGGAGATCCGCGAGCGGGACAAGCGCGATGAAACGCGGGCGGTGGCGCCGCTCAAATGTGCGCCTGACGCTGTCCGGCTGGATACCTCCGAGCTTAGCATCGAGGAGAGCGCCGCCGCCATGGAAAAAATCGTGAAAGAGAGGCTAGGGTAATGCTGCACGGCGCCATTTACTACTTCCTTTATGTGGCCTGCCGCTTCGGCCTTTTCTTCTATCACCCCATTTTTCGCGTAATTGGCCGGGAAAATGTGCCCAAGGAAGGGCGGCTGATGATCTGCGCCAACCACAGCGGTCTCGCGGATCCCATCTGGATCATCATGGCGCTGAAGATGGGACATATGCCCCGGGTCATGGCCAAGAAAGAGGCATTTGACGTTCCGATCCTGGGCTGGTTTCTCCGCAGCATCGGCGTTTTTGGCATCGACCGGGAGGGGATGGACATCGGCGGCATCAAAACCGGCATCAAGTGCCTCAGGGAGAACCAGCAGCTGATGGTATTCCCGGAGGGTACCCGGGTACGGCCTGGAAAGGTGGTCAAGCCCAAAAAGGGCGCCCTGCTTCTGGCGGCCAGAACAGATGCGCCGGTGCTTCCCGTCTATCTCACGGTGAAGCGGCATCCCTTCAGCAAGCTCACCTGCGTCATCGGAAAGCCGTACCACCCTGCCTACGGCAGCAAGAAGCCCACGGAGGAGGAGCTGGAGACGGCCACCCAGGAGCTGATGGAGAAGATCTACCGCTTGGGGGAGACGGCATGAAGGTCATATTGGCCAAGACGGCCGGATTTTGCTTTGGTGTGGATCGTGCGGTATCCCTAGTGGAAGAAGCCGTGGCGCAGGGAAAACAGGTGGCAACCCTGGGACCCATCATTCACAACCGCCATGTGACGGCGCATTTTGCTGAGAAAGGCGTGCGGGAGCTCCAGGAGCCCGAGGAGGCGCAGCCGGGGAGCGTGGTGGTGATTCGCTCCCATGGGATCTCCCGTGCCGTCTATGAGCGTCTCCAGGTACAGGATGTGGAGATTGTCGATGCCACGTGTCCCTTTGTCAAGCGAATCCATAAAATTGTGCTGCGGGCGGAGGAGCAGGGGCGACTGCCGGTGATTATCGGCACCAAGAGCCATCCCGAGGTGCAGGCCATCGCCGGCTGGTGCAAGCATCCGCTGGTCTTCGAAACACCGGAGGAGCTGTCGAGCTGGCTGCAAGAGGATCCTGCACGCTGCCATTTGCCCCTCACCATGGTCTCTCAGACCACCAGCACACAGAATTTATGGGAAAGATGCAGGAAAATTATAAAAAAAGAGTGTACAAACGGCGAAATATTTGATACAATATGCGAAGCAACAGAAAATAGGCAGAAGGAAGCAAACGAGCTGTCACAAAGCTGCGATGCGATGGTTGTCATAGGCGATTCCATGAGCTCCAACACCAAGCGGCTTGCCATGATCTGTGGGCAACATTGCAAGGATGTTGTACTGGTGGAAGATGCCTGTGGGCTGGACGTATCGCATTTTTCGTCTGCGCGGTCTGTTGGTATCACGGCGGGGGCGTCCACTCCGGCGTGGATAATAAAGGAGGTCAACAACATAATGAGCGAAGAAATCAAGGTTGAAACTGCCCAGGAGGAAGACTTTGCCGAGCTTCTCGAGCAGTCTATCAAGACTTTAAATAACGGAGATAAGGTCACAGGCATTGTAACTGCCATTGGCGCCACCGAGATTCAGGTGGACCTGGGTACAAAGCACGCAGGTTATATCCCTGTTGATGATTTCAGCTCCGATCCTTCCGTGAAGCCGGAAGATGTTCTGAAAGTCGGCGACGAGATTGAGGTGCTGGTGGTGCACGTCAATGATTCCGAGGGTACGGCGCGTCTTTCCAAGAAGCGTCTGGAAGCCGGCAAGGCTTGGGAAGAGATTGAGGCCGCTGCGGAGAGCAAGGCCGTTGTTGAGGGTCTCATTACCGAGGAGAACAAGGGCGGCATCGTGGCCAATGTCAAGGGCGTCCGTGTGTTCATCCCCGCCTCTCAGACTGGTGTGCCCAAGGGCGGCGACCTGTCTAAGCTGGTGAAGACCACCGTGCAGATGAAGATTACCGAGGTCAACCGTGCCCGCCGCCGTGTGGTCGGCTCCATTCGTGCCGTGACCAACGAGCTGCGCAAGGCTGCTCAGGAGAAGATCTGGGCTGAGATCGAAGTGGGCAAGAAGTATCATGGCGTTGTCAAGAGCCTCACCTCTTATGGCGCCTTTGTGGACATTGGCGGCGTGGACGGCATGGTGCATGTCTCTGAGTTGTCCTGGAACCGCATCAAGAATCCCGCCGAGGTGGTCAAGGTGGGTGACGAGATCGAGGTCTTTGTCATCTCCTACGATCCCGAGAAGAAGAAGATCTCCCTGGGCTACAAGACCCCCGAGACCAACCCCTGGAACATTTTCCTGAACCAGTACAAGGTTGGCGATGTGGCCAAGGTGAAGATCGTCAAGCTGATGACCTTCGGCGCCTTTGCTGAGATCATTCCCGGTGTGGACGGCCTGATCCATATTTCTCAGATTGCCGATCGCCGCATCGGCAAGCCCGAGGATGTGCTCTCTGAGGGTCAGGAAGTGGATGCCAAGATCATCGACATCGACGCCGAGAACAAGCGCATCAGCCTCTCCATCCGCGCGCTGCTCACCGCAGCGGAGGACGAAGCTCCCGCTGTCGAGGAATAATCGATCTCATAGCCCCCGGTCATGATGACTGGGGGCTTTTTTGCGCCCATACCCCATAGAAAGAAGGTTTTGAGATGGAATCTGCTGCCATACAGGAGATACTTCAAACAATGACCTGCCCCTTTTCCCCGGCACAGGCGTCGCTGACACAGCTTGTCCATGAGGAGGACGGCGCGCCCTACCAGGTATATCGGATTGAGGCGGATGGTAAGCACTATATTCTGAAACAGGCCAAGGAATACGAGGCGGAGGTCTACCAAAAGCTCCTCAAGGACGCGGGCAGCTGCGTTCCCAAGATCTACGCCACGGCTGAGGCGGCGGGCGAGACGTACCTTCTGATGGAATATATCCCAGGGGGAGACCTGCGCAACTGCACCAGGCATGCTCTGATTTTGGCGCTGGACGCCCTCATCGCCCTGCAAAAGAGTTACTGGAACAGCGATTCTACCGTGGGCTACACCTATGAAGAGAGCCTTGTCCACCGCAAAAAGCGGGGCACATACCTCTGCGACCCTCAGCTGGAACAGGCCTATGAGATCTTTCTCAAAGACTATGCATCGCTTCCGCGCACCCTCTGCCACGATGATCTCTTGCCCTTTAACGTGCTGTTTGCCGGAGAGCGTGCGGTGTTCATCGACTGGGAGTTTGCCGGGATCCTGCCCTATCCCACTTCCTTTGCCCGGCTCATTGCCCATGGGGAGGAGGACGAGAACGCATTCTTCCATATGACTGCCGCCGACCGGGAATTTGCCATTGACTATTACTATGAAAAGCTCCTGGCGGAACAGGGGATATCCTACAGAGCATGGCGCGAAGCCCTCTTGTCATTTCTCCTGTACGAGGCCTGCGAATGGGTGATGATCGGAAACAAATACGGCGAGAAGGACAGTCCGTACTTTCAAAAGTATCTTCCCATGGCCAAGCACCTGGCGGAGGAGATGCAAAAGCGCACAGCGGGAGCACCTTGTGAATGACTGCTTGTATATTCATGAATAATGTGATATACTGTAAACGATAATGGCGCAGTATCCTAGTCAGCGCCACCGGCTCCCAGGAAGGGCCTAAAAATCCTTTGAAGGGCATAACTGTGAAACCTCTGGTGCTTGCTTCTTACGCCCAGTTTGGGGTGAGTGCTGGAGGAAGGCGTAACAATTACGCCTGCGGCGGAAGGGCGGTCTTCAATGGCATGAAGATCCCGACCCTGCCGTTGTGGAGACCCACTGTTGTGCAGACGCGTACTCCCCAGTGGTCGAAGCGACGTCTGTACGAGGTGGGATGTAAACCTGCAATGCGGTGCAAGGGCTTGCCCGAGCGCTGTGTGCAGAGTAGCCTGCCTTGCGTGAGCAGATCGGGACTGCGGTCAGGCATGCAGACCCCTGGCCAGGGGCGAGGCATGATATTGCCGCACGAAAGCCTGCTTGCAAAAGAGGATAAGAGTCGGAGGGCGCTGTGGTGGAAATCACCTAGGCTGTCTTTCATAGAGCAGATAAGGGATTGCAGTACGGACTCAGTGGCAATCGGGTCGCTTTCTTGGCAACGGAAAGACGGCGGCTTTCATGGGAAACCACTCCACCGGCGACGGGGAGCAGCCTCCGGGGAAATCCTACCCGACCTAAGCCGTAAGCTTAATCTTATCTGCTGCCATTATTCTTGAGAATTGAGGGAGTATCTTGCAGCAAAACCAGGGGAAAAAGTCCAAAAAGCTGAAAATCAAGCCGGACTGGCACTGGATCACCACGATCTTTGGCACGACCATCGGCATCTCCGCCGCCATGTCCTTTCTCTCCAATGAGATGTTGTCCGGCGGCGGCCTTATATTATCCTTTGCCGTTCTCCTGGTCATTATCTTGATCGGTATTCTCTTTGATATTATCGGCGTGTCGGTGACGGCTGCGGAGGAAAAGCCCTTTCACTCCATGGCCGCAAAAAAAGTGCCCGAGGCCAGAGAAGCGCTGAAAATGCTGCGCCGTGCCGAGCGGGTTTCCTCCTTCTGCAACGACGTGGTGGGCGACATCTGCGGCGTCATCTCCGGTTCTGCCGCCGCCGTCATCGCCGCAAAGGCCATCACCGGCATGAGCCCTGTGTTGGGGAGCGTGGTGCAGCTCCTGCTGTCCGCCGTGGTGGCCGGGCTCACCGTGGGCGGAAAGGCGTTTGGAAAGTCCATCGCCATGAATAACAGCACGGCCATAATTCATGCGGCGGCGAAAGTGATGTATCTCGTAAAATCTCTGCCCGGCCGTGTGACGCGCCGGAAGGGGGACAGGGGATAGGAGCCAGCTATGTTACTCAATGAAATCCACACCCGGGCGGATTTACTTCGCCTGACGCCCCAGGAAAATCAGCAGCTCTGCGGAGAGATTCGCGAATTCCTGGTGCGGCACATCGCCAGAACCGGCGGCCACCTGGCCTCCAATCTGGGCGTGGTGGAGCTGACCGTTGCCCTGCATCAGGTCTATGATACGGAGAAGGACAGAATTCTCTTTGATGTGGGGCATCAGTCCTATGTCCATAAGATTCTCACCGGGAGAATGGATCGGTTTTCCACCCTGCGCACCTATGGCGGCCTGGCTGGCTTTCCCAAGCCCTCAGAGAGCGTGCACGACGCGTTTATTGCCGGACATGCCTCGGAGTCGGTTTCCGTGGCGCTGGGCATGGCGCGGGCGAGAACCCTGCTCCACGAGGATTACAGCGTGGTGGCGGTTCTGGGCGATGGGGCGCTGACGGGAGGTCTTGCCTACGAAGGACTCAACGACGCCGGCGCCAGCGGAGAGCCGCTTGTGGTGGTGCTCAATGATAACGGCATGTCCATCACCACCAACGTGGGCGCCATTTCCCGGCACCTGAAGCTCTTGCGGCTCAAGCCCGGCTATTTTGATCTGAAAAAGGCATACCGGCAGTTCACCCGGAAAATTCCCGGCGGTGCGGCGCTCTACCGCTTTACCCATGGACTCAAGACCAGGCTGCGCCGCCGCTTGATTGGCGTGACGATTTTTGAGGAGATGGGATTTTCATATCTTGGCCCCGTGGACGGCCATGATGTGGAGAAGCTCAAATTCCTCCTCAAGGAGGCCAAGGGGATGAACTGCCCGGTTCTCCTCCATGTTATCACCAAGAAGGGGAAGGGCTATATTCCCGCGGAGGTCACGCCGTCCAAGTATCACGGCGTGGGGCGCTTTAATCCGGTCACCGGTCTCAGCGCCGGGGGCAGTGGGAAGAGCTTCTCAGAAACCTTTGGCCAGACGCTTTGCGACCTTGCCATCGAGGATCAGCGAATTTGCGCCATTACGGCTGCCATGGAGCAGGGGACGGGACTATCCCAATTTGCTGCCAGCTTCCATGATCGATATTTCGATGTGGGCATTGCCGAAGGGCATGCCGTTTCCATGGCGGCAGGGCTTGCCAAGCAGGGACTGCTGCCGGTCTTTGCCGTGTATTCTACGTTCTTGCAGCGAAGCTACGACATGCTCCAGCAGGACGTGGGGCTTCTAGGGCTTCATGTGGTGCTGGCGGTGGATCGCGCCGGATTGGTGGGTGAGGACGGCGAAACCCACCATGGCGTCTTTGACGTGGGGTATCTGCGCCAGATCCCGGGCATGACGGTGTTCTGCCCGGCCAGCCAGGCGGAGCTTCGCCGGATGCTCCGGGAGGCCATTTTGGAGACAAGCGGCCCCGTGGCGGTGCGCTATCCCCGCGGCGGAAACGGCGCCTACGATGGCGCGGTGTGGGAAAATCAGTGCTGCGACGCGCCTGCTGTGACCATTGTCACCTATGGTATCACCATCAACGATGTTTTGGCGACCGTCAAGCGGCTGCGGGACGAGCATATTTCCGTGGATCTCATCAAGCTCGATCAGATTGCGCCCCTTCACTTGGAGCCCGTCCGGCAATCCCTCGCGCACAGCGGAAAGCTCCTGGTGGTAGAAGAAACTGCTGCTGCCGGATGCGTGGGCAGCGCGATTCTCGCCCAGCTGGTGCAAGAGGGTGCTGCACCCAATGCAGTGCGGCTTATCAACCTCCAGTCCGGCTTGGTGCCCCACGGAAGCCTCCCCCTGCTGCGCCATCGTACCGGCTTGGATGAAGCGGGGATTTATCAAGCGACAAAGGAGTTGATTGGCCTTGAAGCATAAGGAACGGCTGGATGTGCTTCTGGTGGAGCGCGGCCTTTCGGAGAGCCGCACCAAGGCACAGGCCGTCATCATGAGCGGCGAGGTCTATGTGGACGGGCAGAAGGCAGATAAGCCCGGCGCGTCCTATGACCTGGAGGCCAAGATTGAAGTGCGCGGCAGCGTCTGCCCGTATGTGAGCCGCGGCGGGCTCAAGCTCGAAAAGGCGCTGCGGGACTTCGGCGTGGATCCCACGGGCTATGTTTGCAGCGACTCCGGCGCCTCCACCGGCGGCTTTACCGACTGCCTGCTGCAGCAGGGCGCCAGGAAGGTCTTTGCCATTGATGTGGGCTACGGCCAGCTGGCCTGGAAAATCCGCAACGATCCCCGGGTGGTGACCATGGAGCGCACCAACATCCGCTATGTCACCCACGAGCAGCTGGGCGAGCCGCTGGATCTCTCGGTGGTGGATGTTTCGTTTATTTCCCTCAAGCTGGTGCTCCCGGCCATCCGGGCGCTGCTCAAGCCCGATTGCGGCCAGGTACTCTGCCTCATCAAGCCGCAGTTTGAGGCGGGCAAGGATCGCGTGGGCAAGAAGGGCGTGGTGCGCGACCCGGAAGTACATCGAGAGGTTCTGGAGCAGTTTGTGGAGACGGCCAAGGCGCTTTCCTTTACCATTTTGAATCTCACCTTCTCGCCGGTCAAGGGACCCGAGGGGAACATCGAGTTTTTGGGTCACCTGAGCCTGCGACCCGGGATCGACAACATTCCGCCCCTGGAGGAATTGGTCTCCCAGGCGCATGAAGCATTGAAGGGGTGAGCCATGAAAATTGTAATGACTCCCAATCCCTACCGGGATCGAAATTTCAAGTACGTGGAGCAGGCGGTGGAAATCCTCCAGAAGGCAGGCGCCGAGACCAAGATCTGCCTGCCCTTCGACGTGGACAAGAATTTTGAGCTGCCCAAAACGGTGCGGTTTTTTGACATTCATCGGGAAATCAAGAATGCGGATCTGCTCATCTGCTTTGGCGGGGACGGCACCATTCTCCATGCCTCCAAGATTGCCACCCGTCACCATGTGCCCATTCTCGGCGTCAACATCGGCACCATGGGCTTTATGGCGGAGCTGGAGGCCGGGGAGCTGGAGCTCCTCTCCCGGCTCCCTGCCAACGACTACCGGGTGGAAAAGCGCATGATGCTCCGCGCCACGGTGCGCAGTGAGGGAAAGGTGCTCTTTGACGAGCTGGCGCTCAACGACGCCGCTATTACCAAGGGCGCCATTGCCCGGGTGATTCAGCTGTCGGTGGAGTGCGACGGCGTGGAGGCCACGGCCTTCTCCGGCGACGGCGTCATTGTCAGCACACCCACCGGCTCCACGGCCTACTCCATGTCTGCCGGCGGCCCCATTGTGGAGCCCTCGGCGCAGAATATCATCATCACCCCCATCTGCGCCCATGCCATCCATGCCAAGAGCATCGTCACCGCGCCCTGGCGCACCATCACCGTGCGGATGGGAAAGCTGGGGCGGCGCAATGCCTTCCTCTCAGTGGACGGCGGCCGCGCCTTCCGCCTCAACGTGGGCGACGCGGTGACCATTCGCAAGGCCGAGCAGGAGACGCGGCTGGTGAGGCTGAAGGATACCAGCTTTTACCAGATCATCAACAATAAATTTTACGTCCCATAAGGAGCTGTGCCATGAAACCCAACAGACAGGCGAAAATTTTGGAATTGATTGAAACCAAGGACATTGAAACCCAAGAGCAGCTCCTGCAGGAGCTGGAGGCCTGCGGCTTTGCCACCACCCAGGCGACGATCTCCCGCGATATCAAGGAGCTTCGCATCATCAAGGAACTGGGGGAGAACGGCAGCTACCGCTACAGCGCCGTGCCCAAGCAGCTCGAGAGCAACGCAACGGCCAAGCTCCACAACATCTTCCGCCAGTGCGTGGTTTCCTGCGACTATGCCCAGAATATCGTCGTGATGAAGACCATGCCTGGGCTCGCCTCGGCAGCCTGCTCTGCCATGGATTCCATGAATATGGACATGATCGTGGGCACCCTGGCCGGGGATGACACGGCATTTCTCCTCCTGCGGGACACGCCCTCGGCGGCGGCCTTGTGCGCGGACATCAAAAAGCAGATCAACTGATGCGACGGAGGCGGGCGTATGCTTAGCTTACTCCATATCGAGAATATCGCCGTGATCGAGCAGGCGGAAATCAGCTTTGACCGGGGCTTCAACGTCCTCACCGGCGAGACCGGTGCAGGCAAGTCCATTGTCATCGACGCCATCTCCGCCATTCTCGGCGAGCGAACATACCGGGATGTGATCCGCACCGGCACAGACCGCGCCTTTGTGAGCGCCGTTTTTACTGACGTGCCGGAGTTACCTTGGTTTGCGGAAAACCGGGTGCCCTACGCGCCGGAGGAGCTGCTCATCCAGCGGGAAATCTACGGCGATGGAAAGAACGTTTGCCGGGTGAACGGGCGGCCTGTCACCGTGGCGCTTCTCAAAAAGCTGGGGGCGTCCCTCATCAACATCCATGGCCAGCACGATTCCCAGCAGCTCTTTGACGAGACAAAGCACCTGGGTTACCTCGACCTCTTCGCCCGCAACCAGGCTGAGCAGGCGGCCTATCAGGAGGCCTATGGCCGCGTGGAGGCGCTGCGCAGGGAGAAGGAGCGCCTGACCATGGACGATGGAGAAAAGCTCCGCAGGGTGGAGGCGCTTCAATTCCAGCTGGAGGAGATTCAGCGCGCCCAGCTCCAGCCCGGGGAGGATGAAGCGCTGGAGCAAAGCCGCAAACGGCTCCAGAACGCGGAAAAGCTCTCCGAGCACTTGGCGCTGGCCGTGGCTGCCCTCTCCGGCGGCGAGGAGGAATCGGGCGCGGTGGATCTTTTGGGGGAGGCGGAGCACGCCATCTCCCGGATCACGCGCTTTGACGACGCGCTCCAGCCCTTCTGTGAGCGGTTATCAGCGCTCCAATATGAGGCGCAGGATCTCTCCGGGGAGCTTCGCGACCGGCTGGAGCAGCTGGCCTATTCCGGGGAAGAGCTCGAGCAGATTGAAAGCCGATTGGATGTGCTCCACCGGCTCAAGCGGAAATATGGCGGCAGCGTGGAGGACATTCTCCAGTATGCCCAGCGCGCCCAGCAGGAGCTCGACGAGATTACCTTCTCTGAGGAGCGCCTGGCGCAGCTCGAAGCGGATCTTGGCGAGGCGACCGCCCAGGCCGAGGCGGCGGGGCTTACCCTGCGGAAGACGCGCCAGGCGGCTGCTGCGGCCATGGAGCAGCGGCTTTCGAAGGAGCTGGCTGCTCTGGATATGCCCCGGGCGCAGTTTGTCTGCGAGCTGGAGGAGATTCCGCTCTCTCCCTCCGGCATGGATCAGCTGCGGTTTTTGATGACGGCCAACGTGGGCGAAGCCCTCAAGCCCTTGAGCAAGGTGGCCTCCGGCGGCGAGCTGGCGCGGATCATGCTGGCTATCAAGAATGTGCTGGCCGAGCAGGATCAGGTGGGCACGCTGATTTTTGACGAGGTGGACGCCGGCGTCAGCGGCCGCGCCGCCCAGAAGGTGGCGGAGAAGCTTCGAAGCGTCTCCCGCAGCAAGCAAGTGCTCTGCGTCACGCACCTTCCCCAGATTGCCGCAGCGGCGGATGTGCACCTGCTCATCGCCAAAACCGAGCGACAGGGGAGAACCTATACCCAGGTGACCCGGCTGGATCGGGCTGGAAGAACCAGAGAGATTGCCCGGATCATCGGCGGCGCGGAGATCACGGAGACCACCCTGCGCAGCGCCGAGGAGATGCTTTCCGGTTGACAAATGCGCCGGGGTCTGGTAAGATGATGTCGTTACAAGCGAGGAAAAGGAAGAGTACGGCAGATCACGCCCTCAAGAGAGCCTCCGGCTGGTGGAAGGAGGCGGACGTCCTGCCCGAATACGCCTTGGAGCTGCGGCCTGAAGGAGAGTAGGGCTTGCCGGGTTTGCCCGTTACAGCTTGGAGTTTATACTCCCTGAGGCCGCATCCGCGAGGCTGCGGCGAACATGAGGTGGTACCGCGAAATTTCGCCCTCTGTCCAAAGGACAGGGGGCTTTTTGATGCTTTACGGCAGAGAACTGATCGACCAATTCCCGGTGCGCAAATCCAAAAAGCAAAAGGCGGCATTCCGGGAAACCGTGCTTTCCTATGGAGCGGCACAGGGCTATGCGGGCAAGGTGGAATCCGGTACCTTCGGCTCCAAAAATGTGGTATTCGGCGATCCAGAGCAGGCAGAATACTTGGTGACCGCCCACTATGACACCTGTGCGCGGCTGCCC
>DVGD01000077.1 GCA_018712905.1 Candidatus Avoscillospira stercoripullorum
GCGGTAGCGATCCATGATTCCCCGGAAGATGTCGGCGCTGGAGGGCGGCGTCCAGGTGATGGCGTTGGCGCCGGCGGCAATGGTGGCGGCGATGGAGTCGTCGGTGGGGCCGCCGGTGGCGATGATGGGCATATTCGGATAGAGGCTGCGGATTTCTGCCACAATGGACGGCGTATCCCCCGCGGCGGAGACGTTGAAAATGCTCACGCCTGCGTCAATCCGGGCGGCAAAATCGGTGTCCGGCCGCACCACCGTGGAGATCAGAGGAATGTCCACGGTCTTGGCAACAGTCTTGAGATGCTCCAGGGAGGTGGGATGGTTGGCAACCACGCCGGTGGCGCCCTGCATCTCGGCAAAGGCCGCCATATGCGCCATGCGGTTGCCCTTGGTGAGGCCGCCGCCCACGCCCACAAAGACCGGTACGTCGGCGGCAGTCAAAAGCGCCTGGGTGATGACCGGCTGGGGGGTGAAGGGATAGACGGCGATGATGGCGTCGGCGTTGGTGTTTTTGATGATGGCCAGATCTGTGGAGAACACCAGGGATTTGATCCGCTTGCCGAATACCACAATGCCCGAGCAGCGGTAGATGGCCTCGGGTACCTTCAGGGCGGTTTTGCGGTAGGTTCCCTCAATGGGGGTGGGGATGTGCTTCATAGTGGAACACGTCCTTTGTGCAAATTTATATCATTATACCATGATGATGCTGCAATTTGGATAACAGATTGTTAAATCTTTGCATAGATGGAAAAGGGCGATTTTCCTGTTGACGCAGATGCGATTGTATTGTAAGATACTATATTGAGAAAATATGAATTTTTACTATTTTTTGAGGTGATAACCATGCATTGGTCGGAAAAAATCGCGCAGGAGATCGTCCGGCGCCGCCCGGACAAGGAAGAATACGTCTGCGCCGCCGGCATCAGCCCCTCGGGCACCATCCACATCGGCAACTTCCGCGACGTGGCCACCAGCTACTTCGTGGTCAAGGCGCTTCGCAAGATGGGCAAGAAGGCTCGCCTGCTCTTCAGCTGGGACGAGTATGACCGCCTGCGGAAGATCCCCGTGGACGTGGCCAAGATCAACGGCGACATGGAGCAGTATATCGGCCGCCCCTATGTGGACGTTCCCAACCCCTTTGACGACAGCGCGGAATTTCCCAGCTACGCAGCGCACTTTGAGCATATCTTTGAAAAGTCCATGGAGCGCTTCGGCATTGAGATGGACTACCGCCACCAGGGCGAGATGAACCGCTCGGGCAAGTACGTGGACTTGGTGCTGAAAGCCCTCTCCAAGCGCGGCGAAATTTTCGACATTCTCGATTCCTTCCGCACCCAGGAGGCGCAGCCCGGCGAGCGGGAGCATTACTATCCCGTGGCCATTTACTGCCCCCACTGCGGCAAGGACACCACCACCATTGTCTCCTACGACGAAAATACCCATGTCGCCCACTACCGCTGCACCTGCGGTCACGAGGGAGACTTCGACTTCACCAAGGATTTCCACTGCAAGCTGGCCTGGAAGATCGACTGGCCCATGCGCTGGCTCTACGAGGGTGTGGACTTTGAGCCCGGCGGAAAGGATCACGCCTCGCCCACCGGCAGCTATCAGACCTCCCGGGTGATCTCTCAGAAGATCTTTGGCTACGAGGCGCCCTTGTTCCAGGGCTATGAGTTCATCGGCATCCGGGGCACCACCGGCAAGATGTCCGGCTCCTCGGGCTTGAACCTTTCGCCGGACGCCCTGTTAAAGATCTACCAGCCCGAGGTGATCCTCTGGCTCTACTCCAAGACCGAGCCCACCCGCGCCTTCGACTTCTGCTTCGACGAGGGCATTCTCAAGCAGTATTTCGAGTTTGACCGGATGCTCGATGCCTGCCGCAATGGCAAGGCCGACGAGCAGACCCAGGCCATCATGTATAACTGCAAGATTGAGGGACGGGAGATCCACACCGTGCCCATGAGCCTCCTGGTGCAGATGGGTTCCGTGGTGGACTTCAATGTGCCCATGCTGGAGACTGTGTTTGAGAAAATCGGGACACCCTATAAGGAGGCCGACTTTGCCGACCGCCTGGAGCGGGCGAAGTACTGGCTGGAGCAGTGTGCGCCCGACCAGGTGAACCGCCTGCGCACCACCCGCAACTGGGATGTCTATGAAACCCTGGACGAAAAGGCCAGGGAAGAGGTGGCAGAGCTCTTTGCCTACCTCTCCACCGACGGCTACAGTCTCGACGAGCTCAACACCGCCATCTATGCCATTCCCGCCAAGGTGCGCGGCCTGGAGCAGGGCACCAAGGAGCTCAAGAGCGCCCAGAGCGTCTTCTTCCAGAACGTTTACCAGCTCTTGATCGATAAGACCAAGGGACCCAGGCTCTATCTCTTCCTCTATGCCATTGAAAAGGAGCGGTATTTGAAGCTCCTGGACTTCTCCACCCCCAAGACTGCCGAGGAAGAGGCGCCCGTGGTAGAGGAAGTGGTGGAAGAGGTGGCACCGGCCAAGGTATACGGCGATCCCGATCCCGTGGCGCCGGTAAAGCCCGAGATCGACATCGATCACTTCCTCACCATGGATCTCCGGGTCTGCAAGGTCATTAAGTGCCAGGAGATCCGCAAGAGCCACAGCAACTTAAAGCTCACCCTGGATGATGGCATCGGCGAGCGGGTCATTGTGTCTTCCATCAAGAATGAATACAAGCCCGAGGAGCTCATCGGCAAAAAGATCATCGTGGTGGCCAACCTGAAGCCCACCCGCTTCACCGGCGTCACCTCCCAGGGCATGCTCCTGGCCGGCACCAACAACGCCTGCGGCTGCAAGGTGATCTTTGTGGACGATTCCATCCCCTGCGGCACCCAGATTAAGTAAAACCAGAAAGGGGTCGATGTTGGATCGACCCCTTTTTTCGTCAAAAGGAGGAACATCATGAGCCTTACCGAAGCCATGGAGCAATACAAGCGCGCCCTCAAGCAGGGGCAGAAGGACTACCGCGCCGACGTGCTCCGGGGTCGCTATCCCTATCCCCAGGTGCTCGACGAGATTTTGGTGGAGTCCATGTGCGCCGGACGGGTGGACTTGGGACTCATTGAGATTCCCGTGGAGCAGATCGTGGGCACCAAGAGCGCCGGGCGAAAATCCGCCTTTGCCTCCAGCTTTATGCCCCTGCTCGCGGCGGACAGCGAGTTTGCCGGCAAGTGGATCCGCCTCTGCGAAGCCCACCTGGGCGACGAGGGCATCCGGGATCCCATCAAGTGCTATGAGTATTTGGGCAGGTTCTACGTGGAGGAGGGCAACAAGCGCGTCAGCGTCCTCAAGAGCTACGGCGCCACCACCATCCCCGGCACGGTCATCCGCATGCTCCCGGCGGAAAGCCAGGATCTGGCCGTGCAGCGGTACTATGAGTTCGTGAAGTTCTATCAATTGGCGGGGCTCTACCAGGTGCAGTTCCTCCAGCTGGGCAGCTTCGCCAAGCTCCAGGCCGCCTTGGGTTACGAGCCGGGGCACATTTGGACCAAGGAGGAGCGGCAGAGCTTCCTCTCGGGCTTTACCCGGTTCAAGGACGCCTTCTCCCGCCAGGGCGGGGACAGCCTTTCAGTGACGCCGGCGGGCGCGCTGTTGGTGTGGCTTCGGGTGAATCCCTTCTCCGACCTCAAGACCATGACGGCCTCGGAGCTTACCAAGAGCATCGCGGCGGTCTGGCCGGACATTCAGCTTTTGGCGCAGGGGGCGCCGGTGTCCATCAGCACCGTGCCTCCCACGCCGGAGAAGGGCGGCATCCTCTCCAAAATTCTCGACAGCAAGCCCACCCATCTCAACATCGCCTTCGTCCACACCTCCAACCCCGCCGAAAGCAGCTGGACCCGTGCCCACGACGCCGGGCGGGAACATCTGGAGAAGGCCATGGGGGATCGGATCAGCGTGGTGACCTACCTGGATGTCCGCTCGTCTCAGGAGGCCGACCGGGTGATGGAGGAGGCTGTGGCCGAGGGTGCCGACGTCATTATCGCCACCGCGCCGCCCCTCATCGGCGCCTGCCGCAAGGTTGCGGCCAAGCATCCCGGGCTCAAGGTGCTAAACTGCTCCTTGGATATGCCCTACGCCGGGCTTCGCACCTACTATAGCCGGATGTATGAGAGCAAGTTCATCACCGGCGCCATTGCCGGTGCCATGGCCAGGGAGAACACCATCGGATATGTGGCCAACTATCCCATCTTCGGCGTCCCGGCGGGGATCAATGCCTTTGCCCTGGGAGCGCAGATGGTCAACCCCCAGGCGAAGCTGCTGCTCCACTGGTCGTGCACCGAGGGCGATCCCAAGGCACTCTTCCAGGCGCGGGGCGTCACGGTGGTCTCCAACCGGGAAAGCCCCGCGCCGGAGCTGGCGGCAGCCGGCTGGGGCTGGGGCGTGAGCCAGTATACCCCCGACGGCAAGGAAATCCCCCTGGCCGCGCCCTGCTGGAACTGGGGTACCTTCTATGAAAAGGCTGTGGATGGAATCTTCACCGGCGCCTGGGATCAGCCCCGGGAGGGCGGCCAGGCGGTGAACTACTGGTGGGGCATGGACAGCGGCGTCATCGACGTGCAGCTGAGCCCCACGCTGCCCGCAGGCGTGAAGCGGCTGGCGCTGCTGCTCAAACAGGCCATCATCGACCGGAAGCTGGATCCCTTTGGCATGAAAATCCTCGACCAGGAGGGCAATGTCCGCTGCGACGGGGAAACGCCTCTGACGCCGGAGGAAATTGTGCGCATGGATTGGCTGTGCCAGGGCGTGGAGGGCAGGATTCCCAGCTTCGACGAGCTTCTGCCCATGTCGCGGAATATGGTGCGGCTGCTGGGACTCTACCGCGACACCATACCGCCGGAGGCAGAGGGGGTTCTGCTGTGAAGATCCTGGTAGTTTCAGATGAAGAAAGCAAGTACTATTGGGATTACTACCGACCGGGCAGGCTGGACGGCATTGACCTGATTCTCTCCTGCGGCGATTTAAAGGCGGACTACCTCACCTTCCTGGCCACCATGGGACACGCGCCGCTTTTGTACGTCCACGGGAACCACGACGTGGGCTATGCCCGCCGTCCGCCGGAGGGCTGCGTGTGCGTGGAGGATCGGGTGCTCAACATGGCCGGCCTGCGGATCCTGGGGCTGGGCGGCAGCCCCCTCTATAACGGCGGCGCGCACCAGTATACGGAAAAGCAGATGCAGCGGCGAATCAACCGCCTGCGCTGGAAGCTCTACCGCGCCGGGGGCGTGGATCTCGTATTGACCCACGCCCCCCCGCGGGGCTACGGCGACGCCGACGATCTGGCGCACCGGGGCTTCGAGGCGTTTTTCTCCCTGCTGGACAAGTACAAGCCCCGGTATCTCATCCACGGCCACGTCCATATGTCCTACGGCGTGAATCTGCCGCGGATTCACCAATACGGTGAGACAACCCTTCTCAACGGATGTGAACGGTACATCCTGGATCTTCCCGAATACGAAGCCTCCGGCTTCCTGATCCCAAGTGAATGGTAAAAAAGGGCACGCTGCAAACCGCAGCGTGCCCTTTTTACCTGTAGGGGTCGATCTCCGATCGACCCGCGCCGCGAAGCGGCTTAGTTCGCACCGGTGTCGAACTGGCTATA
>DVGD01000078.1 GCA_018712905.1 Candidatus Avoscillospira stercoripullorum
GGCCATCCTCGCCCAGAAGGCCGGCATCCTCGCCCGGGGCATGGGCTACTCCGAGATTCTCACCTACTCCTTCGACTCCCCCAAGATGTTCGACGCCATCCGTCTGCCCGCGGACAGCCCCCTGCGCAGCACCGTGAAGATCCTCAACCCCCTGGGCGAGGATACCTCCGTCATGCGCACCACCGCCCTGCCCGCCATGCTGGAAACCCTCCAGCGCAACGTAGCCTTCCACAACAAGGCCGCCAAGTTCTATGAGGTAGCCACCATCTACCTGCCCAAGGAAGGCCAGACCCTGCCTGATGAGCCGAAGATCCTCTCCCTGGGCGCCTACGGCGCGGGCGTCAACTTCTTCACCATGAAGGGTGAGCTGGAAGCCATGCTCCGCTGCCTGGGACTCCAGGATCCCACCTACACCGCCGTTACCGACGATCCCAGCTTCCACCCCGGCCGCTGCGCCCGCGTAAGCGCAGGCGGCAAGGATCTGGGTCTCTTCGGCCAGGTGCATCCCCTGGTGGCCGCCAATTATGGCATGGACGTGGAGGTCTACGCCGCCCAGCTGAGCTTCAGCGACTTCCTCTCCGTGCGCAAGGCCGAAACCGTCTACTGCCCCCTGCCCAAGTACCCCACCGTCAGCCGCGACCTGGCGCTGGTGTGCGACGAAAATAAGACCGTGGGCTGCGTGGAGCAGTGCATCGCCGCCGCCGGTGGAAAGCTCTTAAAGTCCGTCAACCTCTTTGACATCTACCGCGGCCCCGGCATCCCCGCCGGCAAGAAGTCCCTGGCCTTCTCCCTGGAGCTGCGCGCTGACGACCGCACCCTCACCGACGAAGACACCACCGCCGTGGTAAAGAAGGTGCTCGACAAGCTCGAGCAGGAACTGGGCGTGCAGCTGCGCTGACGCCGGAAAGGAGAAGCCCATGAGTGAACTCAAGTGCGCCGATCTTGGCCCCGTGTCCAATGCTAAGGTCTACGGCCTGGAGGAGAGCATCCTCCGCGCCAAATTCCCCATGTCCACCGACGTATCCTCCCTCAACGCCGACATGACCAAGGGCATCCTCGCCCTTGCCCAGAGCGCCAAGGGCTCCGGCCACGACAATTGGCTGGGTGGCGTGGTGGTACAGTTCGACCTCACCTTCACCGTCAAGGCCTGGACCGAGGCCGAGCGCTACCACTTCCTGGACTTCGTCTCCAGCCAGTCCACCATGCACCGCATCGCCCGCTTTGACCTGCGCGGTCAGTACGACAGCCACACTGATCCGCGGGTGGTGGAGATCATGGAGGAACTGGTGGCAAAGTATAACGAGACAAAGGATCCCGAGGACTACCTCAAGGTGCTCATGACCAACCCCTGCGGCTTCAAGCTCACCGCCGGCATGACCACCAACTACCGCCAGCTCAAGACCATCTACGCCCAGCGCAGAACCCACCGCCTCCCCGAGTGGCGGGAGTTCTGCGCCTGGGTGGAGACGCTGCCCATGGCCAAGGAGCTCATTCTCCCCGGCGCCGAGGAGGTATAGTCCACCGGACAAATTTTTGTTTCGCCCCTTTACAATGTGGACAAAATGGGGTAAGATAAACTATATTGAATCTCCCTCTCCGGGGTAACGTAAGGAGGCAGATTGTAATGGAGGACAATACCATCAAGTTCGTGGTACCGGACGACGCCAGCCAGGAGATGAAAACCATTCTCACCGCGGTGTATCGCTCCCTGAGCGAGAAGGGCTATAATCCCATCAACCAGATCGTTGGCTATCTGCTCTCCGAGGATCCCACCTATATCACCAATTACAACAACGCCCGCAGTCTCATCTGCAAGCTCGACCGCGACGAGCTCCTCCAGGAGCTGGTGCGGCACTATCTCTTCGACTGATTTTACCGCGCAACCCAGGCGGCCTACTCCGGCCGCCTGTTTTTTTCCCCATATGTTGTACCCCTGTCTTCCCTTTTCCACAACATCCATCCCCAGCGCTTGAACCTTTGTAACAAATTGTATCCAATATCGGATTATGTCAAATATTTTGTTGACAACCGGGATACAATGTGTTACAATTTGGTTACATTGTTCTTAGGAGGTTCTTATGGCCGATCAAAAAGAACTGCTCACCTACAAGGGACGTCCCCTGGTGAGAAAAGACAATCTCATTTATTACGGCTCCATGGCCGACAAATACATTGTGATGCTCCAAGTTCTGGAAACCAAAAAGGAGCACGACATGGATCTGGCGACCCGGGTGCTGGTGCAGCTTCAGCTCACCGACCCCAATCTCAAGGCAAGAGACCGGGTGGTCAAAAAGAGCGAAAAGGACGGCTTTTACACGGCGTTGGATGTTGGCTGTGTATGGCTGGAGCGGGCTCTGAACGCGAAATCATGAGCAAGGGAAGACATGGAGGTACAGCAAAATGAAACGTTTCATGACAAGGCTTCTCACGGCGCTTTTGGCCGTGTCCATCGTTGCGTCCATGGCAGTGGGTGCTTCCGCCATTGAATTGAAAACCGGCATCGGCATTGTGGAATCCAACGGATTGCGCCTGCGCGCCAAGCCCAACACCGACGCTGAGATTTTGGCCAACGCCTCCTATGGCGATAACGTGGTCATCATCCGCGAGGTGGACGGCTGGTATCTGGTGGACTACAACCTCCAGATCGGCTACATGTCCGCCGAGTACATCACCTTCAAGGAGCGGGAGAACATTGACCTGGGCTACGGCGTGGTGGAAGACGCCTCTGTCAACCTCCGCAGCACCCCCGGCACCGACGGCGATCTCCTGGCCACCCTCACCACCGGTGAGACGGCCTACATCATCGGCCTCAACTGCGGCTGGTACAAGGTGCAGTATGAAGGTCAGACCGGTTATATCCGCTCGGATCTGCTGGCGCTCACCGAGCCCCCGGCGTGGAATTCCAAGACCTATGTGGGCGAGGGCGCTTCTGTAGAGCCTGTGGTCACCGTGGGCGAGCAGATTGTGAACTTTGCCTATACCCTGCTGGGTACCCCCTACGTCTGGGGCGGCACCTCCACCAGCGGCTTTGATTGCTCCGGTTTTACCCAGTACGTGTTCAAGCAGCTGGGCTACTCCATCAAGCGCACCGCGGCGCAGCAGCTCACCTGCGGCTACGAGGTCACCAACCTCCAGCTGGGCGACCTGGTGTTCTTTGAGAATACATATTCCACCGGCGCCGACGCCTCCCATGTGGGCATCTATGTGGGCGACAACCAGTTCATCCACGCGGCC
>DVGD01000079.1 GCA_018712905.1 Candidatus Avoscillospira stercoripullorum
TTAGGAGGATTCATCCCATGAGCAAAGCACTGGAACTGGCCAGACATCTTGAAACCCTGCATATCAACAACATGTACAAGAATGACTTCTACTGGACCTGGGACAAGACCGATGAAGAGCTGGACGCCATCTTCACCGTGGCCGACGCACTGCGGGATCTCCGCGAGCGCAACAAGTCCACCCGCGTCTTCGATTCCGGCCTGGGTATCTCCATCTTCCGGGACAACTCCACCCGTACCCGCTTCTCCTTCGCCTCCGCCTGCAACCTCCTCGGCCTCGAGGAGCAGGTGCTCGACGAGAAGGTGAGCCAGATCGCCCACGGTGAGACCGTCCGCGAGACCGCCAACATGGTCTCCTTCATGGCCGAGGTCATCGGCATCCGCGACGATATGTTCATCGGCGAAGGCCACAAGTATCAGAAGACCTTCATCGACGCCCTGGAAGAGGGCTACCGCGACGGCATCCTGGAGCAGCGCCCCACCCTGGTGAATCTCCAGTGCGACGTGGATCACCCCACCCAGTGCATGGCCGATATGCTCCACATCATCCACTACTTCGGCGGCGTGGAAAACCTCAAGGGCAAGAAGGTCGCCATGACCTGGGCGTACTCTCCCAGCTACGGCAAGCCCCTGTCCGTGCCCCAGGGCGTTGTGGGTCTCTTCACCCGCTTCGGCATGGATGTGGTGCTCGCCCATCCCGAGGGCTATGAGATCATGCCCGAGATCGAAGAGATTGCCAAGAAGAACGCCGAGAAGTCCGGCTGCACCTTCACCAAGACCAACTCCATGGCCGAGGCCTTCAAGGACGCCGACATCGTCTATCCCAAGTCCTGGGCTCCCTTCGCCGCCATGGAAAAGCGCACCAAGCTCTACCAGCAGGGCGACAAGGCCGGCATCGACGCATTGGAGAAGGAGCTCCTCAAGCAGAACGCCGAGCACAAGGACTGGGCGTGCACCGAGGAGATGATGTCCCTCACCAAGGACGGCAAGGCGCTCTATCTCCACTGCCTCCCTGCCGACATCACCGGCCTGAGCTGCGAAGAGGGCGAAGTGGACAACTCCGTCTTCGACCGCTACCTGGTGCCGCTCTACAAGCAGGCCTCCTATAAGCCCTATATCATCGCCGCCATGATCTTCCTGGCCAAGGTCAAGGATCCTGTGAAGGCGCTCATGGCCATGGATTCTTCCGACGAGCTGCGCAAGAAGTTCTGATTATCCGGTAAAGCGAGGTTTCACCCCATGGGAAAGCGCATTGTCATCGCCCTGGGCGGCAATGCCCTGGGCACCACCCTGCCCGAGCAGGCCAACGCCGTGAAGATCACCGCCCGTGCCATCGTCGATCTCATTGAGGACGGCAACCAGGTCATCATCGCCCACGGCAACGGCCCCCAGGTGGGCATCATCAACAACGCCATGCTGGCCTTGATGCACGAGGATCACTCCCAGGGCGCCACGCCCCTGTCGGTGTGCGGCGCCATGAGCCAGGCCTACATCGGTTACGATCTCCAGAACGCTTTGCGGGAGGAGATGTTCAACCGCGGTATCACCGACAAGCCTGTAGTGACCATGGTCACCCAGGTGGAGGTGGATCCCAATGACCCCGCCTTCCAAGCGCCCAGCAAGCCCATCGGCAAGTTCCTCACCGAGGAAGAGGCCAAGGAGATGGCCAAGGAGACCGGCTTCCTCTACAAGGAGGACTCCGGCCGCGGCTGGCGGCGGTACGTGGCCTCTCCCAAGCCCAAGCACATTATCGAGGCCGGCGCCATCCGTGCCCTGAGCAACGACGGCCACATCGTCATCTGCTGCGGCGGCGGCGGAATCCCCGTCTTCCGCACCGAGGGCAACCACTTGAAGGGCGCAGCGGCGGTCATCGACAAGGACTTCGCCTCGGAGCTCCTGGCCGAGATGCTCGACGCCGATACCTTGATTATCCTCACGGCGGTGGAGAAGGTTGCCATCAACTTCCGCAAGGAAAATGAACAGTGGCTCTCCGACCTCACCCCCGCCCAGGCGCGGCAGTATATCGCCGAAGGCCAGTTCGCTCCCGGCTCCATGCTCCCCAAGGTGGAGGCTGCGGTGAAGTTTGCCGAGTCCAAGCCCGGCCGCACCGCCCTCATCACCCTCCTGGAGAAAGCCCGGGACGGCATCGCCGGCAAGACCGGCACCTCCATCCACCAGTAACCGTACAAACCGCTCAGGCTGTGCCTGGGCGGTTTTTCTATCTTGACGGCGGCGACGGCGGAGCGTACACTATCAGGGAAATGCAAAGTCACCCATCTAGGAGGTTTTTTCTATGGATTCATCCGTGCTTGCCCAGGTCATTGCGGCGGTGAAGGAGGCCGGGCGGCTGCTCACCGATCCCAACACCGTGGCGGAGATTCGTGCCAAGAGCGTCACCGACTATGTGACCAATGTGGACGTGGCCGTCCAGACCCAGCTCAAGGCCAAACTCGCCGCCCTCACCCCGGACGTGCAGTTCATGGGCGAGGAGCAGGACAACGCCGGCCTCGACCCCCATGGCGCCATCTGGATTCTCGACCCGGTGGACGGCACCACCAACCTCATCCACAATTTCCACTTCAGCGCCATCTCCCTGGCGCTCTACCAGGGCGGCCAGGTGGTCTTCGGCGTGGTCTATCATCCCTACTCCGATTCCTGCTTCACGGCCACCCGGGGCGGCGGCAGCTTTTTGAACGGCCAGCCCATTTCCGTGAGCAATGCCGCCCAGCTAAGCCAGTGCCTGGCCTCGGTGGGCACGGTGCCCGGGCGGCGGGACTTGGGCGAGACGGCCTTCCGCCAGCTGTGGACGCTCTACAACGCCTGTCAGGACGTGCGCCGCATGGGCTGCGCCTCGCTGGACTTGAGCTTTGTGGCCTGCGGGCGGCAGGATCTCTACGTGGAGCCCGCCCTCAAGCCCTGGGACTACGCGGCGGGTCTTTTGCTGGTGGAGGAGGCCGGCGGCAAGGTCACCCAGCCCGACGGAAGCCCCGTGACGCTGCTGGAGGGCTGCGGCGTGCTGGCCTCCAACGGCCATGTCCACCAGCAAGCACTGGAGGCGCTGCAATTGTAGGGGGCGATCTCCGATCGACCCGCAAGCCTCCCCTTGGGCACCAAGGGGAGGTGGCACGAAATACTGTTGGGATCTTACAGCCCTTCAGTCAGCCAGGCTTTGGCTGACTGAAGGGCTGAGACTGTCAAAAAACCTCGCAGAAGATGTCCTAGACAGAGCAGCGGGGGGTGTGTGCGGGGGGGCAAAAAGCCCACCGCGCGTTCAATCAACAGGATTTTGAAACTTTTTGAAAGTTTCAAAATCCGCACAGCGGGGCGAAAATACTTTTTCGACACGCTGTGCCCTTCAGTCAGCCAGGCTTTGGCTGACTGAAGGGCTTTGGTATAATTCGCGGCCTGTTGATATACGCCCGGCAACATGGTATAATCAGGAAATAAATTTAAGGAGGCTGATGGCCATGAAGCGGCATATTCCCCTGCTGGCAATCTGCCTGGTCTGTTTCCTGTTCCTGGGATGTACCGTCTCTGAAGTCTCCATTACCCAGGGGCGGCATCTGCGGGAAACAGGCTATATGGTGGATTTTCGCACGTATTCCCTCCAGCTGGAGGGCGTCACCGTCCAGATGGAGGCGCGGGGATATGAAGAATCCACCTTGAAGGACGCTGCCCAGCTGGTGGAGGCCGACCTCTCTGCCCTCACTGCTGTGGGCGGTGCGCCCGTCCAGGAGGTCGAAGTCTATCTCGTGGAGGAAACTGTCTCAGGGCTTCCCCAGACTGCGGCAGGGCACGTCTTCTGCACGGTGTCGGACGTCAAAGACGGTAGCTACCGTCCCGCACTGGCGCAGGCAGCCTTCAGCTTTCCCAAGCTCTGGCAGAGCGTGGGCTTGGCCTCTTATGTCTTTGATGCGCCCGTGGAGGAAGCCGCTCTGAAATCTTACTGCGAGGATCCCGAGACCGGCCTGATTCTCTCCCTGTTTGAGCTGTACTTCTCCCCTGTCTTTGCCGATGGGGAAACGTGCCTCATGGCGCGGCAGGCCGCTCGAAGCATCACCGCATACTGGGTGGAGCAGGAGGGCTTTGTCGCTTTCTCCTGCTTGGAGGATCCGGCGGAGGCTGTGGCGTCTTGGGCGGAGCAGCAAAACATTGCAGCGCCTACGCTTCCCGAGGGCGCGGCGTCGGTGGCACAGCTCTCCCTGGATGTGGTGCAGGAAAACCAGATGGTTCTAAAGGGGGATGGCCGCTTCATCTGGTATCTTGAGCCCATGGACTGGAGCTCCACCGCCTCGGATTTTTATCAAAAACTCTGCCGCTACTACGCAGGCGCCGACTTGCTGTTGGAAGAAATGGAGGCCGCGCTGCCCCGCTCCTTTGCCGCGGTGAAGGCCATCGCCCATGAGGAGATCGCCGTGGAGCTTGTTTCCTCCGACACCACTTCCCTGGCGCGCCCGGCAGACCTCACCATTATCCTCGGCGCGGGAAACACCTTCTGGCATGAACTCACCCATGTTTTGACGCCGAACCCACTGCTGCTGGAAAACAGTTGGCTGTGCGAAGGTCTGGCCACGCTGTTTGCCGGGCAGGTGGAGACGAAATACGGAATGATCCACGA
>DVGD01000080.1 GCA_018712905.1 Candidatus Avoscillospira stercoripullorum
ACGCCCATCGCCGCCGCCATGCCCGAGCTGGCCGCCGCCCTGGGCGACCACAGCCGGGAGGCCGCCGAAGCCATCATGACCACCGACACCAAGGTCAAGGAGATCGCCGTGGCCTTTTCCGTGGGCGGCAAGACCTGCAAGCTGGGCGGCATTGCCAAGGGCTCCGGCATGATCCACCCGGATCTTGCCACCATGCTGGTCTTCCTCACCACCGACTGCGCCATCGCCCCGGAGATGCTCCAAAAGGCGCTCAAGGCTGACGTCTCCAAGACCTTCAACATGGTCTCCGTGGACGGCGATACCTCCACCAATGATATGGTCACCATCCTGGCCAATGGCATGGCCGGCAACGACCCCATCACCGCCGAGGGCGCGGATTTTGAAAGCTTTATGGCCGCCCTCAATTCGGTGACCCTCTACCTCTGCCGCGCCATCGCCGGTGACGGCGAAGGCGCCACCAAGCTCCTGGAGTGCAAGGTCACGGGCGCCAAGACCGAGGCCGTGGCCAAGACGGTTGCCAAGAGCATCATCTGCTCCTCCCTCACCAAGGCCGCCATGTTCGGCGCCGACGCCAACTGGGGACGGGTGCTGTGCGCTATCGGCTACTCCGGCGCCGACGTGGACGTCTCCCAGGTGGATGTGTCCTTCGCCTCGAAGAAGGGCGAAATCCTGGTCTGCCAGGACGGCGCAGGAGTGGACTTCTCCGAGGAAACGGCCAAGGAGATTTTGCTCGAGCCGGAAATTGACATCCTGGTCACGCTCCACGAGGGCGCTGGCAGCGCCACCGCCTGGGGCTGCGACCTCACCTACGACTATGTGAAGATCAACGGCGACTACCGCACGTAAAAGAGGGAAGAACATGGACGTATCCAACCAGCACCGGGCGGAAATCCTGGTGGAAGCCCTTCCGTATATTCGGAAGTACAATAACAAGGTTCTGGTCATCAAATATGGCGGCAACGCCATGATTAACAAGACACTCAAGCAGCAGGTCATGGAGGACGTGGCGCTCTTGCACCTCATCGGCGTCAAGGTGGTGCTGGTGCACGGCGGCGGCCCCGAGATTTCCGACACCCTCAAGCGCATCGGCAAGGAGGCCAAGTTTGTCGATGGCCTCCGGGTCACCGACCGGGAGACCGTGGAAGTGGTGCAGATGGTGCTGGCCGGAAAGATCAACAAGACGTTGGTAAAGCTCCTTGAATCCAAGGGCGGCAAGGCCATGGGCATCAGCGGCATCGACGGCCATATGATTATGGCCAAGGTCAAGGACGAAAAGCTGGGCTATGTGGGAGAAATCACCTCGGTGAACGTCCAGCCCATTTTGGATCTTCTGGAGAAGGACTACATCCCCGTGATCTCCACGGTGGGCTCTGATTTGGAGGGCAACACCTATAACATCAACGCCGACACCGCCGCGGCGCACATCGCCGGGGCGCTGCGCGCCGAGCGCCTCATCACCATGACCGACATCACCGGCGTGATGATGGATCCCCATGACCCGGGCTCCCTGATTCCCTGCATCGACCCCGCCGATGCCAGGCAGCTCATGGATCAGGGCGTCATCTCCGGCGGCATGATTCCCAAGATCGAGTGCTGCATTGACGCCATCTCCTACGGCGTGCGCAAGGTCATCATCCTCGACGGCCGGGTGCCCCATGCCATTTTGATGGAGGTGCTTACCAACGAGGGCGCCGGCACCATGGTGGTCAAGAATAAGTACGATAAATAGTTTCCTTGGATTCCACTGTCATCGGGCGTTGCCCGGAAAGGAGCATCCTCTCATGGATATCAAATCGCTGGATCACCAGTACGTGGCCAATACCTACAACCGCTTCCCGGTGGAGATCGTCTCCGGCAAGGGCTCCGTGGTGGTGGATCGCGACGGAAAAGAATACATCGACCTGGGCACCGGAATCGCCGTCAACGCCTTCGGCGTGGCCGACGAGGCCTGGCAGCAGGCCGTCATCGCCCAGATGGGCAAGTTCCAGCACACCTCCAACCTCTATTACTCTGAGCCCTGCGCCGTTTTGGCCAAAATGCTCTGCGAGAGAACCGGCATGAAGAAGGTCTTCTTCTCCAACTCCGGCGCTGAGGCCAACGAGTGCGCCATCAAGGTGGCGCGGAAGTACGCCGCAGGGAAGAAGGGCAAGGACTGCTGCTATATTCTCACCCTGGAGCACTCCTTCCACGGCCGCACTCTCACCACCCTGGCCGCCACCGGCCAGGAGGAGTTCCACCGGGATTTCCGGCCCCTGACCCCCGGCTTTCTCCACGCCAAGGTCAATGATTTGGCGGACGTGGAGGCCAAGCTGGACGCTTATCCGGTGGCGGGCATCCTCATCGAGATCGTCCAGGGCGAGGGCGGCGTGATCCCGCTGGAGGAATCCTTTGTGAAGGGCATCGCGGCACTCTGCCAGGAGCGGGATATTTTGCTCATGTGCGACGAGGTGCAGATCGGCAACGGCCGCAGCGGCATGCTCTACGGCTATATGAATTTCGGCGTCAAGCCCGACGTGGTCTCCACGGCCAAGGGGCTCTGCGCCGGTCTCCCGCTGGGTGCCACGCTCCTGGGCGAGAAGGTGGAATACACCCTGGGCTATGGCGACCACGGCTCCACCTTCGGCGGCAACCCCATCTGCTGCGCCGGCGCCATCAGCACGTTAAGCCGCATGGACGAGGCGCTGCTCCAAGGCGTGCGGGAGCGGTCGAAGAAAATTGTCGATACCCTCACGGGGAAGAAGGGCGTCAAGGCTGTCACCGGCATGGGGCTTTTATTGGGCATTGACCCGGTGCGCCCGGCGGGGGACGTGATTTCCGAGTGTATGGAGCGGGGCGTGCTGGTGCTCAGCGCCCATGGGAAAGTCCGCCTCCTCCCGGCGCTCAATATCCCCATGGATCTACTGGAAAAAGCCCTGGACGTCCTGGTGGACGTGCTGGGCAAAGACGTATCATGACTTGGTTGATCTCTGATTGACAAAAAGGTCGCGGCATTTAGAGCGGTTGTCTTGCTTTCCAGCTTCAGTTCAGAATCGCGCTTGCCCCTGTTGAACGACTTGCGCTCACCCTCCAGCGAGGCGATT
>DVGD01000081.1 GCA_018712905.1 Candidatus Avoscillospira stercoripullorum
GTGCTCCTGGGCGTCGTGTTTCAAATCGTCTTTTGGAACAGCGCCTGGCTCTCCCTCTCTGATGAAACGCTGGACGGCATCACAGTGGGCGCGTGGAAATACCGCATTCTCCGCCTCACAGAGTTCTCCCTCGGCTTTAGTCTTTTTTTGCTGGGCGTCATCTGGGGATACGCCGGCAATGGGCTGACGGCCTGGAGCCGCGTTCTCTACCAAGCCCTTCTCCTCTCCACCAGCTACGTCCGCAGCCTGTATTGGGCAACGGGCATTTTGAGCGGCGGAATCTTGGCGCTGCTGTCCCTGGTTGTATGCCATTTTCTCAATCCGCGGCTCCTCAAAAAGGGCGTATTCTCCCTGGCGGAAGCCCAAGCCCAGGCGCTGCTTCGCAGCCATCGCAGGAAAAACCGTGCTGCTCTGGTACTTTTCATCCTTGTCGCGGTGACAGCGGCATCCCATGCGGCAGCCACACTATTGTGGACGCCGGCAAAGATGATGCATGGCACGGTCTACGACCAGGAGGCGGAATTTGTCGCTACCGTGGAAACACGCTGGTGGCAAGACGAGGTGCCTCTTACGGCGTCAGAGCGCCAGCAGCTCACAATGCGCTCTTCCGACGGCGTAATCACACGCCCTATGATGAACTACTACGGAAGCGATATTGTCATCACCAACATCAAGGGCAAAACCATCAGCAGTTTTTCGGTGCAGGATCACAGAATTTGCTTCCTGCGCTATAAGCCCACCGAGGACACCATCTTGCCTGTGGAGGTGATCACCTTCGACCAAGCGCGCCAGGCACTGGATCTTGCGAAGCTGCGCAATCAGATCTTCCTGGGTATCTATCTCCTGGAGGGTTTGGCCGTGGTGGTATGGTACGCCCTGGGAAAGCGGCACAAAGCCACCTGAATACAGAAAAAACCCGGTTGGACATCCAACCGGGTTTTTTCTGGCAAATTAGAACAGGTTCAGTACAAAGGTGAGCACCAGGAACACCACAGCAATCCACTTGGTGAACTTGGCCAGCTTGGCGTCCAGCGTAGAGCCCTTGTTCTTGGACATGAAGCCCTCGGAAGAGCCGGCGATGGCACCGGACAGACCGGCGCTCTTGCCAGACTGGAGCATAACAATGGCGACCAGTGCAACGGCGGCAAGAACCTGAATAATGGTGAGAATGAGATGCAGAACTTCCATATTTCCTCCAATTTTCATGCTTCCGTGCCCGTTCCTTCGGCCGACGGCAAGCTGTAATCCGTTTTATAGCAAATGGTATCATACCACAACAAGGGCTAGATTGCAAGGGAAAATTTGAAAAAAGTCTTACTTTGTCGCCCACTGGCCGGTGGCGGCGCAGGTGAGATAGGCGTTGATGAAGCCGTCCAGGTCGCCGTCCATGACGGCGTTGATGTTGGTCATCTCATAGCCGGTACGGGTGTCCTTGGCCAGAGTGTAGGGCATGAAGACATAGGAGCGGATCTGGCTGCCCCATTCGATCTTCTGCTGTACGCCCTTGATGTCGGAAATCTTCTCCAAGTGCTCCCGCTCCTTGATTTCCATGAGCTTGGAGCGCAGCATGCGCATACAGGTCTCCTTGTTCTGGAACTGATCGCGCTGGGTCTGGCAGGAGACCACAATGCCCGTGGGCTTGTGGATGAGGCGCACGGCCGAGGAGGTCTTGTTGATATGCTGGCCACCGGCACCAGAGGAGCGATAGACCTGCATTTCAATATCCTCCGGGCGGATCTCCACCTCCACATCATCGGTGATCTCGGGAATCACTTCCACCGCGGAGAAGGAGGTGTGGCGGCGGCCTGCGGCGTCAAAGGGCGAAATGCGCACCAGGCGATGGACGCCGGACTCGCTCTTGAGGAAGCCGTAGGCATTGGCCCCCTCGATCATAATGCTGGCAGATTTGAGGCCGGCTTCATCGCCATCGAGATAGTCGAGAATCTTATAGGTATAGCCGTGGCGCTCCGCCCAGCGGGTATACATCCGGTAGAGCATCTGGCACCAGTCCTGAGCTTCGGTGCCGCCGGCGCCTGCCTGGAAGGAGACCAGGGCATTGTTGCCGTCGTACTCACCGGTGAGGAGCGTTTCAAGACGCGCCTCCTCCATCTTCTTCTCCAGGTCTTCATAGCTGGTCTTCAGCTCGTCGAGCATAGACTCGTCATTTTCCTCAATGGCCATCTCGCAGATGGTCATCATGTCGTCCCACTGGGAGACCATATGGGCATAGCGCTCCATCTTAGCCTCCAGCTGGCGAGAGCGCTTCATCACCTTCTGGGAGGTTTCCTGGTCGTCCCAGAAGCCGGGGGACTCGATCTGCGCCTGGAGCCGCTCATGCTCCTCCCGGCAAGCGTTCAGATTCAAAGAATCCGACAGCTCGTCCAGCTTGGGACGGATATTATGGAGCTTTGTCTTATAATCGTCAAATTCAATCATACTCATAAATCAATACCACGCCTTATTCACAGTTAAAGACTATTATACAGATGTTCCAGTCGTCTGTAAAGGGGAAAATTACCGATTTCCTTCCGTTTTTCCCACATCATCCAGCATTTGACGCAGCGCTTTCAGAAAGGCCGTGTCCTGCTCCCGCTTGCGTCGAGAAGCGCCCTTGAGCCGTCCGCCGCCACGGCGAATACGCCCGGCAGCCTCGCGGAAAGTCAAGAGGGCGTCAATATTTTCCTCAGTATAGGCGCGTCCATTTTGATCCAATACCCAGGCACGGCGGGCAAGGCAGAGCGCCGCCAGGCCATAGTCCTGGGTAATGACGATGTCGCCGGGTGCCAGCCGGCGCAAAAGCGCAAAATCCACGCTGTCCGCCCCCTTGGAGACCACCACCGTCTCGGCACCGGGGTGTTCCATCTCATGCGCCGTATCGCAAAGGATGAGGCACGGGATCCCCCGTGCCTTTGCCTCAGCCACCGCAAGCGCCACCACCGGGCAGCCGTCGGCGTCAATGAGCAATCGCATACTCAATTCAGAAGATCGGCCACGTCGTCGGCCAGATCCTCCAGCTTTTCATATTCCTCCGACCACTGTTCGAATGCCTCGCTGTTCATATCCTCGGGCTCGATTTCCGCAAGGGCACTCATACGATCCATGAGTTTCTCCTGAAGCGCCACCAAGTCCTCCAAGGACATTTCCTCCAGATTCAGGTTTTCCAATTCCTTTTGGGGAAAGTACAAAATAGAATCGGCCATGTTTTCCCATCCTTTCTTTATTTTCTGATCTTCTCCAACAGTCCCCGGCAGCCTTCCTCTACATCCCGCCAGGTGGCGTCAAAATCACCGGTATACCAAGGATCTGCCACCTCGCCGGGGCGATCCGTGAAGTCCAGGAGCAGGTGCATCTTGCCTTCGGGGTCGCCGCCGCAGATCCGCGCCATATTCCTGAGATTGGCGCGATCCATCCCGATAAGCAGATCAAATTCCCGGTAGTCGCGCTTCTGCAGCTGCCGGGC
>DVGD01000082.1 GCA_018712905.1 Candidatus Avoscillospira stercoripullorum
CCCACCACGCTGGTGGCCGAGCCCAGGACGCCATAGACAATGGCCGCGCCCATGTTCACCTCGAAGGAGAAGGCCAAGTCGAGTATCAGGGCATAGAGCACCATGACCACCACTGCGGCGGCCACGCCGCCGGCCACGCCCTCCCAGGTCTTCTTGGGGCTCACCACCGGAGCCATCTTGTGCTTGCCCAGGTAGCAGCCGGCAAAGTAGGCGCCGGTATCCGAGGAGAAGGCCAAAATCAGCGGGATCAGGATGTAAAACCGGCCATAGTCCAGGAAGAGAATCCTGGTGAGAGACGAGAGAAGCAACGGAATGACGATTCCGGCAAACATGCTCACGCAGACCGTTTCAAACTTCAGCGCCGTATGCGCCGAGAGCATCACGGCCGAGAGCGCCATGAGGTAGAGCCAAATGCCCACCAGCGCGGGCTTCCACGTCCCGCCGCCGCAGCTCCACATGGCCACGGCCAGCGCCATGAGCGCCGAGAGAACGAGAAGATAGAGATTCCGGGCAAGGCCGGTCATGTACAATAGCTCATAGACGGCGATGACCGACATGGCGCCCACCAGGATCCCCGTGGCCACCGGCGGCAGCACCAAAAGCACCAGCAATAGCAGTGGCAGTCCCACTGCCGCGACGATAATTCTTGTTTTCACCGTTTACACGCCTCCAAAGCGGCGATTGCGCCTATGGAAGGCGGCAATGGCCTTGTCAAGTTCCGCGGGGGTAAAGTCCGGCCAGAGGACGTCTGTAAAATAGTATTCCGCATAGGCCGACTGCCATAACAAAAAATTTGAAATCCGCTCCTCGCCGCTGGGGCGAATGATGAGATCCGGGTCGGGGATCCCGGCGGAGTAGAGGTAATTGCCAAAATCCGCCTCGGTGAGGCTGTCGGGGTCTTTTTCCCCGGCAAGGCAGGCGCGGGCAAAGGCACGCGCCGCGTGGACAATCTCGTCCCTTCCGCCGTAGTTGAGGCAGATGTTGGCCTGGAAGCCCTCATACTGTTCCGAGACGGCGTTGGTGCGGTCGATGAGCGCCAACAGCTCCGGGGAGAGACGGGAGAGATCACCGAGAAATTTTAATTTGATGCGGTCGCGCTCCATCTTCTCCAGCGCTTCAAAGAGGTACTTCTTGAGAAGCCCCATGATGGCGCTGACCTCCTCCGCCGATCGCTTCCAGTTCTCGGTGGAGAAGGCGTAGACCGTGAGGTAGCTGACGCCGATGTCCCGGCAATAGGTGGCAATGCGGCGGAAGACCTCGCTGCCCGCCGCATGCCCAGCCGTGCGGGGCAAGCCCTTTTTGGTTGCCCAGCGGCCGTTGCCGTCCATGATGATGGCAATGTGCTCCGGCGGCGGCAGCTGGGAAAGTTCCTTTGTTTTTTTCTGAAAAAGTGGCATGTTGTTCTTCCTTCTGTCACAGATATCGTGTGAAAAAAGTCCAGCGTCCGCTGGACTCCTTTGTCACGCTTCAAAAGGCCTTCCGCCCAATTCAATTGCATATCTGGCGCCGGTTTTCGTCTGCTCCACCACATGAAACCCGGCATGTTCAAAGCAGCGCTTGGAGCCTTCATTGTAAGAATAGATCTCCGCAACGTACATCTTCTCATATCCCAGCGCCCTGCCGCGCTCCACCAGCGCGGAAACGACCTGCCTGCCTATGCCCTTTCCCCGGAATTGCGCCTCACCGATGACAATGGGCATATCCTCCTGGGAGAAGGTGACGTCGCCGATGGGTCGGTACGCTCCCCCTTCGAGAATTTCAATCCAGTAGAGCTCTCCATGCCGGTCAAGGTAGGTATACATTTCCCCCAATTTTTCCAGGGTGTAGGGCGTCCGCTTTCCATCCACCAGGAAAAGTAAGTCTTCGTCCTGATACCATGGCAGGGCAAAGGCATACACGCCGTCGTACTTTCTCAGGCGCAGCCCCTGGCCGATGGGCAGGAGATCCGGCTGCTGCACTCCGGGAATCGCCATTTTCAAAATTCCCTCTTTTCTATTTGCCAGATCTACGGCTGCATCTGCCCGCTTGGGGAAGCTCCCATGGCCGGGCAGAGAAATGCCATAGTCTTATGAAATCGCAGGGGGGCTGCCCCCTGCGATTTTTAGCAACGGCGCTTATTAAATCTCCATCAGTTCCTTTTCTTTCTTGGCGCAGAGGTCGTCGACCTTCTTGATATACTTGTCGGTGAGCTCTTGGAGATCCTTCTCGCCCTTCTTCTGGTCGTCCTCGGTGATCTCGCTCTTTTTGAGCTGCTTCTTGAGGGCGTCCATGCCGTCGCGGCGGATGTTGCGGACGGCCACCTTGGCGTCCTCAGCGTACTTCTTCACCTGCTTGGTGAGATCCTTGCGGCGCTCCTCGGTGAGCTGGGGGAAAACCAGGCGGACAATCCGGCCGTCGTTCTGGGGGTTGATGCCAAGATCCGAGAGCTGGATGGCCTTCTCAATGGGCTTTAGGAGGCTGCTATCCCAGGGCTGAATCACCAGTGTGCGGGGATCGGGGGAAGAAATGCTGGCCACCTGGCCGATGGGCGTATCCTGACCGTAGTAGGAGACGGTGATGCGGTCGAGCACCTGGGCGTTGGCGCGGCCTGCGCGGACAGAGGCAAACTGACTGCCCAGTACCTCCAGGGTCTTTTCCATTTTACGGGTGAATTCCTGAAACTCTGCCATTACGAAATTTCCTCCTTTACGGTTGTTCCGATCTGCTCGCCCAGGATGACGCGCAGGATATTCTTAGGATCCTTCAGTGCGAAGAGAACAATGGGAATGTGGTTGTCCATGGAAAGGGATGTGGCGGTGGAGTCCATCACCATGAGGTGCTTGGCCAAAATCTCATCATAGGTGATCTCGTCGAACTTCACGGCGGTGGGATCCTTCATGGGGTCGGCGCTGTAGACGCCGTCGATGTTCTTGGCCAGGAGAATGGCATCGGCCTCGATCTCCGCCGCCCGGAGGACGGCGCCGGTGTCCGTGGAGAAATAGGGATTGCCGGTGCCGCAGCCAAAGATGACCACGCGTCCCTTCTCCAAATGGCGGATGGCCTTGCCTCGAATGTAGGGCTCAGCGATGGCGTTCATGGCAATGGCCGTCTGTACCCGCACGGCCACGCCCCGCTGCTCCAAGCAGTCGGCCACGGCCAGGGCGTTGATGACGGTGGCCAGCATGCCCATATGGTCGGCACGGGTGCGCTCCATGCTGCCGCCGCCGTCTTTGACGCCGCGCCAGAAGTTGCCGCCGCCCACGACGATGCCCACTTGGACGCCCAGCTCCACGCACTGCTTTACCACATCGCACACTTCGCCGATGACGTGAAAGTCCAGTCCCCGGTGCTGGTCACCGGCCAGCGCTTCACCGCTGATTTTGAGAAGTACACGCTTGTACTTTGGTTGGTTCATACGGGAATACACTCCTTCATCTCCCCCGGGGATCGCCGGGTCGGAGGCGTATTTAGCTGGTATCTATTTTATATGATGGGAGCCAATTTGGAAAGCCTTATTTTTCGGATTCCTGCTGAATTTTCAGTTTTGTCATATTTTCGGAAGTCTCCTGCTCCTTGGGTACTTCCTGCCCGGCAGAGCGCCTGTGCGCCACGTCCTGCTTCAAAAGGCGGTAGACGGTGGCAGCGGTGGGCACAGCCAGAAGCATGCCCACAATGCCGCCGAGGCCGCCGCCCACCGTCACCGCCGCGAGCACCCAGATCCCGGGCAGCCCCACCGAAGAGCCCACCACCCGCGGATAGATGAGGTTTCCCTCCAGCTGCTGCAAAATCACCAGGAAGATCAGAAAGCCCACAGCCTGGAGGGGATTGACGGTCAGGATCATAAACGCGCCCAACGCTGCCGCGAGATACGCGCCCACGATGGGAAGCAGCGCCAGCGCCCCCACCAAGGTGCCGATCATAGTGGCATAGGGGAAGCGGAAGAGGAGCATCCCCAGCGTGCACAGTACGCCAAGAATCACGGCCTCTGTGCACTGCCCCACGATAAACCGGGAAAAGACGTCGTCCGCCGTTTGAAAGACATGGAACATCCGGCGCCGCGCCCGCTCCGGGAGGTAGGTTTCGGCCAAGGATTTGACTTGCCCCTTGAGCCGCTCCTTACCGGCCAGAAGATAGAGGGCAAAGATCAAAGCGATGACAAACTGGAA
>DVGD01000083.1 GCA_018712905.1 Candidatus Avoscillospira stercoripullorum
CCTTTGGTTGGCTCGTTGACCAGGACATGGGTCACAGCGCCCACCAGCTTCCCGTCCTGGAGGATGGGAGATCCGCTCATGCCCTGGACAATTCCGCCCGTGGCGGCAAGCAAGGCCGGGTCTGTGATCTTGAGCATGAGATTTCGCCCGGTATGGCTGGTATTGGAAAACACTTTTTCAATCTCCACGCAATAGGTGGCAACCTCATGGTCGCTGACATTGCAGCGGATCTCCGCCTCTCCCGGATGCACTTCCTCCGGGGAAGCAACCGGTACCGGCGTACCGGCGACTGGAGTGGTCAGCCGCCCGAAGACGCCCTGCTCAGTGTTGGCAGACACTTCGCCAAGAATGTCCTCCACGTGGAAGACGCCTCGGAGTTCCCCTGGCTTTCCCACCTTTCCCTTTTCCACCTGGGACACCGTGGAGCGCACCACCACACCGGCCTCCAGAGGCATGAGGATGGAGGTCTCTGCGTCGTTGACGCCGTGTCCCAATGCGCCAAAATTCCCAGTATTAGGGTCATAGTAGGTCACCGTGCCGATCCCTGCCACGGAATCCCGCACATAAGCGCCCAGCCGACTGCCGTCTGCCGTTTTTTGCGGATTGACGCAAAATTCCGCTTCCTTGCCGTTGCGCAGCACCGTGAGCACCACCTGGCTCTCCTCCAGGCTCTCTTGCAGCGCTGCCACGGTATGGACAGCCTCGCCATCCACTTCGATAATCACATCGCCCTTCCGAAGTCCCGCGCGCTCGGCGGAGGATTCTTCTGCAAAGCCAGTAACCAGTACGCCCTGGGTATCGAGCTTCATGCCAATGGTACATCCGCCGGGAATGAGCATCTTCGGCGCCGCCGCGGCCTCTACAGACAGGAAGAGCGCCGCACAGAGCGCGGCGCACCATCTGATCCAATGTTGTTTCATGTGCTTCTCCTCGCTTCACTTTGATTTCCCCGCTTAATATGGCTGCATCCAGGGCAATTCAACCGCAATTTCCGCTAGAAAAAACCTCCGCCTTTTCCTGCTGCAAAAAAACGGCCGAAAGAACGCTTGCTAGCATTCCTTCAGCCGTTTTACCAATTTTAAACATCGCTGGTAAAGCGCAAACAGTATTCATAGAGCGGCAGCAGCGCCTTGAGCGTCTTCACCACCTCACCGGCAAGCGCCGGGGAAAAGAGCAGCTCGTCAGGACTGCGATCGCAGTCCATCATCAGGCCACGGACATTATAATAGGGCGCAACGGCAGCATTGGGGCAGGCACGCTTTCGCTGATACTGCTCCCCAGTGAGCATAAGTCCCGTCTCCCCTTCCAGCTTCTTCACCAAATCGAGAAACTCCTCCGGGCGGTAGTCCAAAAGGCTTCGAAACTTGGCCAACGCCGCCGTCTTGGGACGCCACAGGACAAAGCCATAGCTATAGGCCTCGGGACGAATTTCAAAGTACAGCGTGGGCTGCTCGCTCCAGGCAAGACCGTCCGGGCGCATGCTTAACCACAGGCTCTCCTTATAGGGCGTGGGCGGGTGCAGCCGGGCATCCCGGTAGATTCTCGAGAGCTTACAGGCCAAGTTGGGCACGTCCTGAAAGGCGGCAAACACCACCTGGGAGAGCGCCTTCATGGGCTGGTAGAGCGTTTGATCGTACTGCGCCTTGTGGGCGAGAAACCAGTCGCGATTGTTGTTCAGCCGAATGCCCCAGAGAAAGTCCACCGTCTCCGGGGAAAAGCCTTGAAACGCATCCATGCCGCTCACCGCTGCGCCAGAGCTTCCGCATACTCCCGGGGGAAGAGTGCCTTGAGGGCTTCGTCCGCGGCGGCCTGCTCTGCCTTCTTCTTGCTCTTGCCGGCGCCGGTTCCGACAACCACCCCATTGCGCTCTACCTGCACGAGGAAGCGCTTATCGTGATCAGGGCCGGATTCACCGGTGAGTGTATAGCGAATGATCTGATCCTTTTCCCGCTGCACCAGCTCCTGGAGCATGGTTTTGCAGTCAAAATTGCCGGGATGCCCAGTGGGGATCTCCTGGAGAATCAAGCGCTCGATGATCCCCTTGGCAGCTGCAAAGCCGCCGTCCAAATAGGCCGCTGCCAGAATGGATTCCACCGCATCGGCCACAATGCTGTCGCGGTGGCGTCCGCCGCCCTGCTCCTCTCCGTGTCCCAGGAGGAGAAACTCTCCCAATCTGAGGCCGGCTGCCGCCTTGGCCAGGCTGCGCTCACACACCAGGTCGGCTCGGATTCTCGTGAGGTCACCCTCCGGGCGGTCAGGCAGGCTGCGGTACAGGGCATCTGCCACCACAAAGCCCAAAATGCTGTCGCCCAAAAACTCCAGGCGTTCGTTGCTGCTGCGGCCGTCCCGCCGCTCGTTGGCATAGGAGCTGTGGGTTAGCGCATTTTCCAAAAGCGCTTGGTTCTGGAAGTGATAGCCCAGGCCGCGCTCCAGTTCTTCATACATGTGTATATTCCTCTTTATGTTGTCTCATCGCTCTGGGGCTTGGTCAGCTGATTTAAGGCCTGCACCTGCTCCTTGAGCGCCTCGGCCATGCCGCCGTTGGCCGCTTCCATGGCCTGGCGCACCGCCGAGCGGATGGCACGGGCATCCGAGGAGCCATGCGCCTTGACCACGGGCTTGGAAATGCCCAGGAGCATGGTGCCGCCCACCTCGCGGTAGTCCAGCTTCTTCTTAAAGGCGGTGATTCCGTCGCGGCAGAAGAGCGCAGCCACCTTGGTGAGCAGATTCTTCCCAAACATTTCTTTGAGCATACCGCTCATAAAACTCGCTGTGCCCTCAATGGTCTTGAGGAGGACATTGCCGGAGAAGCCGTCGGCCACCAACACGTCCACCTGGCCGGACATCACATCCCGCGCCTCCATGTTGCCCACAAACTGTAAAATACCCATGTCCTGCGCTTTTTGCAGCATGGCAAAGGTATCCTTTTGCAGCTGCGTTCCCTTGCCCTCCTCGGTGCCGATGTTGAGAAGCGCCACCTTGGGCTGCGCCTTGCCCTGCACCCGCTGGGCATAGATGGATCCCAGCACGGCGAACTGGGCGAGAAACTCCGGCGTACACTCAGCGTTGGCGCCACAGTCGATGAGCAGGGTTGAGCCGGTTTTCGTGGGTATCTCCGGGCAGAGCGCCGCGCGGCGGATCCCCTTGACCCGCTTGACCACCAGCGTGGCGGCGCTCAGGAGCGCACCGGTGCTGCCGGCAGAGATAAAGGCATCTCCTGCGCCCTCGGAGAGCATTCTCAGTCCCACCACCATGGAGGACTCCCGGCGGGTACGCACCACATTGGCAGGATCGTCGGTCATCTCTACCACATCCTCAGCATTGGCAATCTCCACGCCCTTGGGTAGGGTATCCAACCCCAGGGCGCTCAGACTCTTGAGAATGGCCTCACCGCGTCCCACCAGCACAATCTGCACGCCAAACTCCGCTGCGGCGTCAATAGCGCCCCGGACGATGGCCTCGGGGGCATGATCGCCGCCCATGGCATCTATGAGAATTCTCATGGCTAACATCCTTTCTCTCTGTGGCAGATTTACCGGAGGTCTGGCAGCATTCCGTCAACGATCTCCAGTGCGCGATGGGCAATGGCCAGATTCTTGTTGGCCTTCCCCTTCACCCGATATTCCAGCGGCGCCAGAATGCCGAAATTGACATTCATGGGCTGGAAGTTCACTGCGTTTGGATTGGAAATATAGTGTCCCAGGGCGCCGATGGCTGTCTCCCGCGGGAAGACCGGCGGCTCCTTGCCCTGCACCTTGAAGGCCATGGCCACCGCGGCAAGATACCCGGAAGCCGTGGATTCCACATACCCCTCCACGCCGGTCATCTGTCCGGCAAAGGCCACCAGGGGGTTGCGGCGGTCTGCATAGAAGCAGTCAAGCAGGGTGGGCGAATGTAAAAATGTATTGCGGTGCATCACGCCATAGCGCACAAATTCCGCATCGTGCAAGGCGGGAATCATGGAAAAGACCCGCTTTTGCTCTGGAAAACGCAGGTGCGTCTGGAAGCCCACCAGGTTATAGATGGTGCCCGCCGCATTGTCCCGCCTAAGCTGCACCACGGCGTAGGGCTCCCGCCCGGTTTTGGGATCCTTCAGCCCCACGGGCTTCAAGGGGCCATAGCGCAGCGTATCCACGCCGCGGCGCGCCATGACCTCCACGGGCATACAGCCCTCAAAGACCATCTTGTCCTCAAAGCCGTGCACCTCCGCCTCCTGGGCGTGGGCAAGCTCATAGACAAAGGCGGCATACTCCTCATAGTCGAGGGAGCAATTGATATAGTCTGCGCTGCCCCGGTCATAGCGGGAGGCAAACCAGGCGCAGTTCATGTCGATACTCTCCGCTGTGACCAGCGGCGCCGCGGCGTCAAAGAAATTGAGATACTCCTGACCGCCAAAATAGCTGCGGATGGCCTCGCTCATGGCCTCGCTGGTGAGAGGACCCGTGGCGATGATCACCGGCGGCGCCGGAATCTCCGTAACCTCTCCCTCCACCACCGTAATCAGCGGATGGGAGCGAATTTTCTCCGTGACCATGCCGGAGAATCCATAGCGATCCACGGCCAGCGCGCCGCCGGCCTCCACCCTGGTGGCGTCGGCACAGGTGAGAATCAGGCTTCCCACCCGGCGCAGCTCCTCCTTTAGGAGTCCCACGGCATTCTCCAGGCGGTCTCCCCGCAGGGAGTTGGAGCACACCAGCTCGGCAAAGTCTGGCGCATGGTGCGCCGGGGTCATCTTCTGGGGCTTCATCTCCATCAGGCGCACCGGAATCCCTCGTTCTGCCAGCTGCCAGGCCGCTTCACAGCCCGCCAGGCCGGCGCCTACTACGGTTACTGCTTCCATGGTACTCCCCCATTCGTCTACTCCGTCTTGGCTTCCGCTTTCTTCCGCGGCGCCTTGGCTGCCGCTGTTTTCTTCACCGCCGTCTTCTTAGCGGCGGGCTTCTTCGCAGGCTTTTTCTCTGGGGCTGCCGCTTCGGCTTCCTTAGTCTCCTCTGCCGCTGCCTCCGCCTCAGCCGCTTCCACAGAAGCGGCAGGCTTGCGCCGGTATCCCCGCTGATCCTCCGGCAGGAAGTTCGGGCACGCCTCGTTGATGCAGAAGGGCTTGCTGGCGCCCCGGCCGGACTTTTTGAACATGGTCTGGCCGCAGGAGGGGCAGTCAAATTCCGTGGGCACGTCCCAGGTCATAAAGCCGCACTCCGCGCCGCGCTCACAGGAATAATAAGCAAAGCCCCGCTTGGACTTGCGCTTGAGCATGCCGGCGCCGCACTTGGGGCAGCGCCCCGGCATATGCTCCACGATGGGCTTGGTGTTCTTGCACTCCGGGAAGCCCGGGCATGCCAGGAAGCGGCCAAAGCGGCCGTACTTGATGACCATCTTCCGGCCGCACAGCTCGCAGATCTCCTCGGTCTCCTCCTCGGGCACCTTGAGGCGGGTGTCCTTGAGGGCTTCCTCCGCCTCCTCCATGTCCTTGTGGAAGCCGGCATAGAAATCGGCAAGCACCTGCTTCCAGGGAAGCTTGCCCTCCTCTACCTGGTCGAGCTGCTGCTCCATATGCGCGGTAAAGGCCACATCAATGATATCCTGGAAGCGCTCCTTCATAAGCCCGGTGACCACCTCGCCCAAGGGCGTGGGCCACAGGCGCTTTTCCTTTTTGATGACATAGTCGCGATCCTGGATGGTGGAGATGATGCTGGCGTAGGTGGAAGGCCGCCCCACGCCCTTTTCCTCCATGGCGCGCACCAGTGTTGCCTCGGTGTAGCGCGCCGGGGGCTGGGTAAAGTGCTGCTCCGGCTGCACGCCGGTGAGGTTGAGCCCCTCTCCCTCGGCAAGATCCGGCAGCGGAGACTGCACTTCCTCCTGCTCGTCGTCCTTGCCCTCCTCATAGAGGGCAGTAAAGCCGGCGAACTTGAGGCTCTGATGGTTGGCGCGGAACTTATTCACGCCGCAGGACGCTTCAATGGCCACATTGTCATAGAGAGCGCAGGCCATCTGCGAAGCAGTAAAGCGATCCCAGATGAGCTTATAGAGCCGGAACTGATCCTTGTTGAGGTCTGCCCGCACCCGCTCGGGATCCAGCGAAACATTGCTGGGACGAATGGCTTCGTGGGCATCCTGGGCAGCAGACTTGGTCTTATAGCGATGGGGCTCTCCATAGTAATATTGCTCGCCCCACCGGCCGAGGATATAGTCTTTGGCGGCGGCCAAGGCTTCCTCAGAGATGCGCTGGGAGTCGGTACGCATATAGGTGATGAGACCCACAGCGCCAATGCCGGAAATCTCCACGCCTTCATAGAGCTGCTGCGCCAAGGCCATGGTGCGCTTGGGCGTCATACCCAGCTTCCGGGATGCCTCCTGCTGGAGGGTGGAGGTGATAAAGGGCGGGGCAGGGCTGCGCTTTTTCTCGGTGCGCTTGACGCTCTCTACCGTAAAGGGCTTTCCCTGCACCGAAGCAATGACGCCGTTTACCTCATCCTCATTGTGGAGATCCCGCTTCTTGGGATCGCCGTAAAAGCGTGCGGTGAAAGCGCCGTGCTTTTCCTGCCGCGCCAGGTTGACGTCGATGGTCCAGTACTCCTGGGGCTGGAAGGCGCGGATTTCCTCCTCGCGATCCACCACCAGCCTGGTGGCCACCGACTGCACCCGTCCGGCCGAAAGGCCGCGGCGCACCTTCTTCCACAGCAATGGGGAGAGCTGATAGCCCACAATACGGTCGAGAATCCGCCGCGCCTGCTGGGCGTCCACCAGATCCTGGTCGATGGCGCGGGGGTTCTGAATGGCACGGGTCACCACGCCACGGGTAATCTCATTGAATGTAACCCGGTTCACCTGGCTGTCGGGAATGCCCAGGAGTGCCTGGAGATGCCAGGAAATGGCCTCGCCCTCGCGATCCGGGTCGGTTGCCAGATATATCTGATCGCACTTTTTGGCTGATGCTTTCAAATCTCGAATGATGTCTTCCTTGCCTTTGACGGGCTGATAGACCGGCGTGAAGTCGTGCTCCAAGTCCACGCCCATGGTGCTCTTGGGCAGATCCCGCAGGTGACCCATGCATGCCTTGACCTCATAGTCGCTGCCCAGATATTTTCCGATTGTCTTGGCCTTGGACGGCGACTCGACAATCACCAGATTGGTCTTTGCCTTCGGCATGTTGTTGCTCCTTCGAACTACGTTTGTTCTGCCTGCAAAAGCGCGAAGCGCCGCGCGGGCAGACGGCGGACGATGCCCTTTACCTCCAGGAGGGTAAGAGCCGCCAGGACGCGGCCGGTCGGAAGCTGCGTCTCGTCCACAATGGCGTCGGGATCCAAGGTCTGCTTCATGAGCAGTTTTACAATGATTTCTTCATCCCCCGAAAGGCCGTCGAGGATCTTCGGGAGGATGGGCGTGGGCTCTGGTTTGATGGCCGCCGGCACGGAGGGCGCAGGCTGCGCCACCATGACCTCATGGGGCTGTTCCTGCTGCTCCTTTTCAAATGCCTCGCTCTTTCGCAGGATATCCGGAAAAACGGCCAGATATTCCTGCAAGATGTCCTGGGTATCCCGCACCAGCACGGCGCCTTCCCGCAAAAGCGCCAGGTTGCCGCCAAAGCTCTTGACGCCCACATTCCCAGGCAGGGTGAACACATCCCGCCCCTGATCCAGCGCGCGCTGGGCGGTGATCCGTGCACCGCTTTTCTCCGGCGCCTCCACCACCACGACACCGTGGCTCAAGCCGCTGATGATTCGGTTACGCACCGGGAAAAATTCCGGCCTCGGCTTGGTTCCAGGCGGGTACTCACTGAGAAGGCAGCCATGGTAGACCACATCACGATAGAGATTGCGATTGGAAGCTGGATACGCCACATCCACGCCGCAGCCCATGACCCCTACAATCTTTCCGCCGCCGGTGAGCGCGCCCTCCATGGAGGCGGTATCGATGCCCTTGGCGCAGCCGGACACCACCGTAGCGCCGCATTTTCCCAGGCCAAAGCCCAGGTGCATGGCTTGGGTCAGGCCATAGGCGGAGGCGCTCCGCGTGCCCACCATGGCGATGGTGAGATTGGTAAAGTCCGGCAGCTGGCCGCGATAATAGAGCACCAACGGCGGATCTTCGATGGCGCGCAGCTGCTGGGGATAGGCCGCATCCTGCATGGTGAGAAGAGAGATCCCACGATCATAGCAGCGCCGGAGAATTTCTTCCGGGATAAATAAATCCTTATCCAGCAGCGGCTGATAATTTCGAATCCCCATGGCCTGATAAGTGGCCTCATCGGCAAAATAGATGGCTTCCGGCGAAGGAAACAGCTCTGCAACCAGATTGGCGCCCCGGACTCCCAGTCCTGTTCGGGTGGTCAGCCACAGCCAGTATTTGAGCATTGCCGTCTCCTTTCCGCCATCTACGCCAGCATCTGCCAGAGCACCACCGCTGCTGCCACTGCTGCATTGAGGGATTCACAGCGCGCCGTCATGGGAATGATGAGCGTTTGATCGGCATGGGTGCGGAAATATTCTCCCACGCCCTTGCCCTCGCTGCCAATGACCACCGCGCCCTTCGACAGCGCCACCTGGCGCACATCCAAGGCGTCCGTTGTGAGCGCCGTGACATAGAGTGGAATGCCGGCTGCCCGCAGTGTCCCATAGACTTCCTCCTGGGTCATAAACCCGGGCGGCGTGCGAAACACGGCTCCCATGGACGCCCGCACCGTCTTATGGCTGTAGGCGTCGCAGCAGCCGGGGGTGAGCACCACCGGGCGATCCCAGGCATCGGCTGTGCGCAGAATGGTACCCAAATTGCCCGGATCCTGGATCCCATCGAGAATCAAGGTGCCGGGCTGGATGAACGCCGCCTCCGTGGGAGGCAGCGCACAGGTAAAGAGAGCGCCCTGGGGCGTCTTGCTGGGTGAAAGCTGCGCCATGATATCGTCCGGAACCTCCACCAGCCGCACATGAGGCGGCAGCTTTCCCGGATCAACCGATTCCGTCACCACCACCGTGCGCAGGCGCTCGGGGATCCAGCGCACCGCCTCCGCTAAGAGCTTCGTACCATCCGCAATATACTCCCCTGCTGCCTCACGCTCGCTGCGGCTTTGGAGCAGCCGACGAAGCTGCTGCAATAGGGGATTTTTACGGCTGGTGATCCGCTCCCGGTTCACAGCTTCTGCACCAGATGGAGCTCGTCGCTGCCGCCGAGAATCACCATGATATCCTGCTCCTGGATGGCATAGTCAGGTCCCGGTGCCACAGTGATCTGGCCGGAGCCATTGCGCATGGCAATGACGTTTACACCATATTTGGCGCGGATGTTGAGATCACGAATGGTTTTTCCCTTCCAGGCAGCCGGCGGCTTCATCTCTATGATGCCGCACTCACTGGACAGCTCGATATAGTCGAGCACGCTGGAGGAAGAGAGGTTTTGCGCCATTTTGGCAGCCAGCTCCCGCTCGGGAATAACCACGCGATCTGCGCCCACCTTTTCCAGTGCACGCTTCTGAAGATCGTCAGGCGCCTTGCAAATGACCATGGGCACGTCCAGTGCCTTGAGGTTCAGGGTAATGAGAATGCTGGCGGCCAGGTCGCTGCCCACGGCCACCACGGCGCAGTCCACATTGCGCACACCCAGGCTGACGAGTACCTCTTCGTCCCGGGCGTCGCCCACCACCGCATAGGTCACGCGGTTGGAGAGCTTCTGCACCTGCTCGGCATTCTCGTCGATGACCATGACCTCGTTGCCCAGCTCCTGGAGCTTCAATGCCAGCGCCGTGCCAAACCGTCCCAGTCCAATGATGACATATGATTTCATAGTTTCCCCACTTTCAGCCGATCATTACTTTCGTGTCGGCATATCGATAGCGTTCTTCCGCCGCATTGGTAATCAAGAAGCCCAGGCTCACGGTCATGACGCCCACGCGTCCAAAGTACATGAGCACGATTAAAATCAGCTGCGAAAGCACATTTAAAAGCGGCGTAATGCCGGTGGACAGTCCCACCGTAGCAATGGCAGAGATGGTTTCAAAAATACAATCCATCAGCGGCAGATTATTGGTGGCGGAAAGCACCAAGCTTCCGGTAAAAGCAAGGCCAAAGACCATGCAGACCACCGCCACCGCGTCACTCACCTGCTGGGAATTGATGGTGCGATGGAACACAGTTACCCGAGAGCGTCCACGCGCAGCGGCAATCACCGCCAAAATCAGAACGCCCATGGTTGCGGTTTTTACACCGCCGGCAGTGGAGCCGCTGGAGCCGCCCACCAGCATCAGCGTGTCGGTCACCGCCTTGGCAGCATCGGACATAGCGCCCTGGGGGATGGAATAGAAGCCGGCCGTTCTGGAGGTCACCGACTGGAAAAGCGCCGCCAGGCACTTTTCCGCCACAGGGAGATTCCCCAGGGTGGCAGGGTTATTCCATTCCAGAATCGCAATCAGCGCGCCGCCGCCAAAGGCAAGGCATGCGGAAATCAGCAGCACCAGACGGGTATAGACCGTCATCTTGCGGAAGGAGCGCTTGGTCAACACATCCTCCCAGACGAAAAAGCCCAGGCCGCCCACGGTAATGAGCAGCATAATGGTGATGCTGACCACCCAGTCGCCCACAAAGGGAATGAGGCTGCCGCCCACATCCACAGCGCCCACAATGTCGAAGCCGGCATTGCAGAAGGCCGACACAGAGTGAAAGATTCCCCACCACAGTGCCCGGTCAAAGGGAACCAGGAAGCAAAAGCGAATGGTGAGAATCAGTGCGCCGGCGCCTTCAATGATGGCCGTACGCACCAACACGTGGGTCACCAGCTTGACAATGCCGCTGAGCTGATCAATGCCCAGACTCTGCGCCATAAGCAGCCGCTGCTTGAGGCCAATTTTCCGGTTGACCGCCAAAAAGAACAGTGAAGCAATGGTCATAAACCCCAGGCCGCCCACTTGAATGAGCAGCAGGATCACCACCTGTCCAAAGCCGCTCCAGTGGGTATAAGTGTCAAAGACCGTCAGACCTGTCACACAGGTGGCCGAGGTGGCCGTGAAAACCGATGAGAGATAGCTTGTCCATGTCCCAGTGCGGGAAGAAATGGGTAGAGAAAGCAAAAAGCCGCCGAACAGAATGATGGCCAAAAACATCAGCACAATCATCTGCATGGGAGAAATGCGGCTATATCGTTTGCGCAGCCGTGCGGCCAATTTATGTATATTCAGAGCCAATCACTCCTGTAGAAAAGGAGGTACAGGCGCACCCGTACCTCTCTTTCCGATTATTTTTCCACGTTCAGAATCCGGTAGCGCAGCACACCCACCGGCGCCTCCACTTCTACCACATCATCCTGGTGCTTACCAACCATGGCGCGGCCAAAGGGGGAATCGTCGGAAATGCAGCAATTGAGGGGGTCAGCCTCCTGGGAGCCAACGATGGTGTACTCCTCTTCCTCGTTGGTGTCGAGATCCAGCACGCGAACCTTGCAGCCCAGTCCCACATGACCGGCGGGCTCGTCGTTCTCCTCGATAATGACAGCGTTGGCCAGAATGTTCTCCACTTCCGCAATGCGGCCATAGAGCTTTGCCTGCTCGTTCTTCGCTTCGTCATATTCGCTGTTCTCAGAGAGGTCACCAAAGGAGCGCGCCTCCTTGATCTGCTCCGCGACTTCCTTTTCACGGGTCGTCTTCAGATAGTTGAGCTCCTCTTCCAGCTCCTTGAGCCGTGTACTGGTGATTTTGTACTCTTTTGCCACAAAGATCCATCCTTCCGGTTTAATATCGCGCCAAGCTGCGCGGCAGCACCTCGTGTACCGAAAAAACGGGCACACCACGCGTCATCGGTAAGTTTTAGGAAATAATGTCACAAGATGCACAAGATTCCCAGTGCTATCAATTCAGCAGGCAATATTATAGCATTATCCGTATGTTTCTGTCAAGCTATTTTCTCCCTCAGAATTTCCAGGGCACTTTGCATCTGTTCATC
>DVGD01000084.1 GCA_018712905.1 Candidatus Avoscillospira stercoripullorum
GTGCAGGCGGAGGCCATCCCGCCCTTCCTAGCGTGGAAGGACGTCATCGCCAAGGCGCCCACCGGCACCGGCAAGACCTTTGCCTTCGGCATCCCCATGATCGAGCACATCGACGCCGAGTCCGAGGATCTCCAGGGGCTGATTCTCGCCCCCACCCGGGAGCTGGCCATCCAGATTTGTGAGGAGCTCCGGGGACTTCTCCGCTACTATAAGAATATCCGCGTGGCTGTGGTCTACGGCGGGCAGAAGATGGAGCCCCAGATCAAGGCGCTCCAGGCCAAGCCCCAGATCGTGGTGGCCACGCCGGGGCGGCTGATGGATCACTATAACCGCAAAAATCTCCGCTTGGACAAGGTGCACACCGTCGTCCTGGACGAGGCTGACCGCATGCTGGACATGGGCTTTTTCAAGGATGTGACGCATATCCTCGACAAGCTCAAGAATAAAAAGAGTATGGGGCTCTTCTCGGCCACCATCTCCCAGGAGGTCATGACCGTCAGCTGGATGTACCAGCGCGACGAGGTGGAGATCACCATCCCCGCCGACCAGGAGAATAAGCCCGACATCGACCAGTACTCCCTCACGGTCTCTCCCCTGGAGAAGACCGAGACCACCCTGCGGCTCATCCGCGCCATGCAGTATGAGCGCGTGATCATCTTCTGCAACACCAAGCACATGTGCCAGCGCCTGAGCGACGACCTGCGCCGCGCGGGGCTGGACGCAGACTGCATCCATGGTGACATCCGCCAGGCAGTCCGGGAGAAGACCATGAAGACCTTCAAGGACGGCAAGCTTTCCGTCCTGGTGGCAACAGACGTGGCCTCGAGAGGCATCGATGTGGACGATGTGGACTGCGTCATCAACTTCGACGTGCCCGAGGAAAATGAATACTATATCCACCGCATCGGCCGTACCGGCCGCGCCAAGCGCAAGGGCGCTGCCTGGAGCATTCTGGGCAACTTCCCCGAGAAGGCCAAGCTGGACGAGATCGCCAAGTACTCCCACTTCACCATCCGCCCCATGAAGTTCATCGAGGGCGACCTGCTGGTGGAAGAGGAAGTCAAAAAGCCGCCGGTGCGCAAGCGCTTCCGATGACCGCGGCGGAGGAGGGCGTGCTGCTCTTGTGCTGCGCCCTGGGAGATCCCCACGCCCAGCCCCTCACGGCGGCGCAGTTTCGCGATCTGGGGCGGCTCATCCGCAGCCGCGGCCTTTCCGGCGACCCCCTCTCCCAGCTCACCGCCGCCAGGCTCCGCGCGTTTGGCGTGGCGCCCACACTGGCCGACCAGATTCTTCGCCTGCTGGATCGCCAGGCACGGCTCTCGGCCTACCTGCGCACCGCGGCGGATCGGGGAATCTATCCCCTCACCCGGCTCAATGCCGCCTATCCGGCGCGGCTGCGCGCCAAGGCAGGGTTTTTGAGCCCGCCGGTGCTCTTCTGCCGGGGTGACAGCGCCCTCTTTGCCAAACCATCCATAGCGGTGGTGGGCTCGCGCCGTTTGCGGCCGGAAAATGCCGCCTTTGCCCGCCAAGCCGGTACACTTGCCGCCCAGGAAGGCTTCACCCTGGTCTCCGGCGGCGCCGTGGGCGCCGATCAGGAAGCCCAAAGCGCCTGCCTCGCCCACGGCGGCAATGCCGTAATCTTCCCGGCAGACGCTCTGTCGTCCCATCCGGCATTGGAGCATGTGCTCTACTGCAGCGCGGGCGGCTACGAATATGGCTTTTCCACCCGGCGGGCGCTTGCCCGCAACGGGTTCATTCATATGCAGGGCGACCGGACGCTGGTTGCCCAGTGCACCCCGGAGATGGGCGGCAGCTGGGCGGGCAGCGTAGAGAATTTACGCCACGGGTATTCCGAGCTCTTCGTCTTTGACGACGGCTCCCCCGGCGCCAGAGCGCTCATGGCGCGCGGCGCCACCGGCGTATCCCGGCTTGAAAGCATCAACGCCCTCTCCCCCGGCCAGCTGCGGCTTCTCTGACGCGGCAGCTGGCTGTGACTTTTTTAGAGAGCTTCCGGCATGGCCGGTGGTTTTATCGCAGCGAGAAAGGAGGATCGGAACCTTACAAGGCTTCCCACAAGCGCCAGTGCCTGCCTTGGCAGGACGACGAGGCGGAGCGTGATCGAAACTTCGGCGGATGCGCTCCCGCCGTCCCGGCGGTGTAACACAGCTTTAAATATGCGGGTAACCGCAAAACAGAGGGGCTGTGACCGGGGGAAAAAGTGCAAATTGCTGCGAGTTTGTCCTTTTTCAAAGCGGCAGAGCCACCAAGGGGTGAATCTGCCCATTTGAAATCACAGGAGGAACTCTTTTTTTATGTGTGGAATCGTAGGATATGTTGGACGGGAGCAGGCCGCTCCCATCCTGCTCGATGGGCTCTCTAAGCTGGAGTACCGGGGGTATGACTCCGCCGGTATCTGCGTCTACGACGGCGCAGCGCTCCAGGTGGCCAAGACCAAGGGACGGCTCCAAAATCTCATCGACCTCACCAGAGGCGGCGCTTCGCTCCCGGGCACTTCCGGCATCGGGCACACCCGCTGGGCAACCCACGGCGCTCCCTCCGACAAGAACAGCCACCCCCATATGTCCGACGGGCGCAAATTTTCGGTGGTGCACAACGGCATCATTGAAAACTACCTCCCCCTCAAAGAGATGCTCGAGAAAAAGGGCATGCAATTTCACTCTGAGACGGACACCGAGGTGGTGGCCAACCTCATTGAATACTTCTACGCCCAGGGCGCCACCTTCCGCCAGGCGGTGCGCAAGGCCGTGGCGCGGGTGGAGGGGAGCTACGCCCTTGGCGTACTGTGCGCGGACGTCCCCGGCACCGTCATCGGCGTCAAGAAGGACAGTCCCCTGATCTTCGGCTACGGCCAGGGCCGCAACTTCATCGCCTCGGACGTGCCGGCCATTCTCAAATACACCCGGGATGTGGTCTACCTCAACGACGGCGACCTCTTGGAGATGACCGCCGACTCCGTCACCTTCTACAACACCCACGGGGAGGTTGTGGAAAAGAAGACGGAGCACGTCACCTGGGAGATCTCCGCGGCGGAGAAGGGCGGCTACGCCCATTTCATGCTCAAGGAGATCTACGAGCAGCCCAAGGCCGTGCGGGACACCATTCATCCCCGGATCCGCGAGGGGCGCATCGTCCTGGACGACATCCAGTTCCCGGCGGAATACCTAAAAAATCTCCGGCGGATCTACATTGTGGCCTGCGGCTCGGCGTACTATGTGGGCGTCCACGGCAAGTACATCATCGAAAATCTCTGCCGTGTGCCGGTAGAGCCGGTACTGGCCTCGGAGTTCCGCTACGCCGATCCCGTGCTGGACGACACCACCTTGGTCATCATCATCAGCCAGTCCGGCGAGACCGCCGACACCCTGGCCGCCCTGCGGGAGGCCAAGTGCCGGGGCGCTCGGGTGCTGGCCGTGGTCAACGTGGTGGGAAGCTCCATCGCCAAGGCTGCCGACGACGTGCTCTACACCTGGGCAGGTCCCGAGATCGCCGTGGCCACCACCAAGGCCTTCTCCACCCAGCTGGCGGTGATGTATCTCCTGGCGCTCTACATCGCTCAGGAGCTCCACACCCTCCCACCCGAGCGCTATGATGCCCTCATGGCCGCCCTCCAAAGGCTCCCGGAACAGCTGGAGGAGGTGCTCTCACCGGAGAATGTGACCGCCATTCAGTACTACGCCGCCCAGTATTTCAACAACCGGGACGTGTTCTTCATCGGCCGGAACTTGGACAGCGCCACCTGCCTGGAGGGAAGCCTCAAGCTCAAGGAAATCGCCTACATCCACTCCGAGGCCTACCCCGCCGGCGAGCTCAAGCACGGCCCCATCTCCCTCATTGAAAACGGGACGCTGGTGGTGGCCACGGCCACCAATCCCGCTCTCTTTGACAAGACCATGTCCAACGTCAAGGAGGTCTCCGCCCGCGGCGCCGACGTGCTGGGCATCACCATCCGGGGCTTCGAGGACGCCATCCACAAGACCATGGACAGCGCCATCTTTGTGCCCCAGACCGAGGTGCTCTTCCAGGCCAGCATGAGCGTCATCCCCTTGCAGACCTTTGCGTACTATGTTGCCCTGATGCGAGGCTGCGACGTGGATAAGCCGCGAAACCTCGCCAAGAGCGTCACCGTGGAATGATCTTCCCCGGCTTCCGTAATTTTGTCACGGAAGCCGGGTCTTTACTTCTGCTATACTCTTTGGGAGTTCTCAGAAATGAAGGAAAGGGTGGAACGAATATGGCTTCCAAACGAGTTGCGATCCTTGCCAAGGCACAGTGTGTGGCCTGCGGCGCCTGCGAGGCGGAGTGTCCCCGCGGCGCCATTGCCGTTCACCGCGGGTGCTATGCGGTGGTGTCGCAGGAGACGTGCATTGGCTGCGGCAAATGCGCCAAGGTCTGCCCCACAGGGTGCGTGCAAGTGGTAGAACGGGAGGCGACGGTATGAAGACAAAAAAGCCCTGGTACAGCTACTTATGGATCTGGTCGATTGTCTACTTTGCCCTGGGATTTTTTAACATCCTATTTGCCTGGCTCGGGATGATCGACTTCCTGCTGCCCCTGGCGCTGGCCATCTTCGGCGGCAACAAATTTTTCTGCAATCACCTGTGTGGGCGCGGGCAGCTCTTTGCCCTTCTGGGCGGCAAGCTCCACTGCTCCCGGGGGCGTGCCACGCCCCGTTGGCTGGCTTCCAAGTGGTTCCGCTACGGCTTTCTGATCTTCTTCCTGGCCATGTTCGCCAATATGGTCTTTCAGACCTACCTTGTCTTCGCCGGGGCAGCATCCCTGCGGGAGGCCATCAAGCTCTTCTGGACCATCCGCGTGCCCTGGGGCTGGACGTACACTGCCGGAACGGTACCGGCCTGGGTGGCGCAGTTCAGCTTCGGATTCTATGGTCTCATGCTCACGTCTCTTCTTTTGGGTCTCATTGTCATGGTGCTCTACCGACCCAGAACCTGGTGCGCCTTCTGCCCCATGGGCACTATGACCCAGAGTATCTGCAAGCTGAGAAACCGCGGGAACTAATTCCTACACCAGCAGACGCTGGAGTGCCAGGACGTTTTCCAAAAGGCGGTTGTTGCTGGGCTCGAGATTGTAGGCCTCCTTGGCTGCCTCCAATGCCTCCGCAATGCGCCCCGTCTCATAAAGGCCGATGGCGCGCAGGTCATAGGGAAGGCTTCCCCAGGCTTCGGCGTCGGTCATATAAGTGCGCGGGCGCTCGCGGATTTCCAGCGCCCGGCCGGTGAAGTACACCACGCCCTCCCAGCGCTTATCCTCATAGAGCATCATGGCAAGATCCAGCCAAGGCTCCCGGAGATGCGGCGCCTCGGCGATGGCGCGGTAAAACCAGCCCTCCGCCACGTTCTTCTGCCCCTTGTGTATGTAGCATTTGGCAATGTAGCGCATGGAGGCCGCCCGCTCATCCTTCCACGTGGCGCTGGGCATGGAGAGGTGGCGCTGCAAGGTGCGGATGCAGTCGTCCCAGCGGCGGTAGAAGAAATACTCCCGCCCCAGATAGTGGACATTCCGGTCGTCGTCCGGCGCCTCCTTGACCGAGAGCTCCAGAAGCCCCAGGTACTGGGCGCGGGATTTGGTGGGGTCGGCCAGGTGGTCGAGCTGTATGCCCTCCACCGTGACCCTGGGGCCAGGCTTTTCCTTCCCCACCCAGGTCAAAATCTCGTGCACCGGGTGCGTCCAGCAAAACCCATGGCGGGCATGGATCTTTTCATACCAGAATACCACGCCCTCGCTGCCGTCGGGGCGGAAGTTCCAGGTGTAGCGGTAGACCGCCTGGGAATAGCCAGGCCGCCAGGCCTTCTCCAGCAGCGCCCGCCAGCCGGGGTGGAAGACCTCGTCCAAATCGGTGCA
>DVGD01000085.1 GCA_018712905.1 Candidatus Avoscillospira stercoripullorum
TCGCCCAATCTTTCGCCCCATCCGTGCAGGGATAAAAGGGGGAAATACATACAGTATTCCCGCCCTTTTATCCCTTTCGTATGAGGCAAAATCTTTGGCCGAATGCGCTTGCCAAATTGTGCGGTGCTGCCCTAGTCAAAATTCTCCGAATATTTTATCACAGATGCAGCAGCGAAATCAACAGCAATCAGAAGAAATTCGCGCAGTCGTGGTGATTTTCGGCACATTCCACGGGAAGCTCCGGGAAAGCGGCGCGCAATTTTGCCGCCAGCACCGCCACCACGGGGTTTTCGGTGGCGAAGTGCCCGGCGTCGATGAGGTTGAGCCCCAGGAACTTCGCGTCCCAGAACTCGTTATACTTGACGTCGGCGGTGACGAAGGTGTCGCACCCGGCGTCCAGGGCGGTGAACATCTCGTCGGCGCAGGCGCCGCCGCCCACGGCCACGCGGCGCACGGCCTTCCCGCTGTCCACGTACCGGAGTCCCTTGGCCTGGAGCCGGGATTTGACCTGCTCCAAGAAGGCGGAAAGGGGCTGCTCCTCCACAAGGCCGCCCCGGAGAAGCCCCCAGGGGCGTCCCTGGCTGTCCTCGCCCATGGGCGAGAGGACGCGGATGTCCGAAAGTCCCAGGGTTTCGGCCAGCACGTCGTTGACGCCGCCGGGGGCGCAGTCCAAATTGGTGTGGGCGTTGACGGCACAGATGCCGTGGCGCGCCAAGAAGAGGATGGAGCGCCCCACGTCGGTCTCGTCGGTGACGGACTTGGGGGCGTGGAAGATCAGGGGATGGTGGGTCACCAGCAGGTCGGCGCCCTTCTGAGCCGCCTCGCGGCAGACGTTTTCAAAGGGATCGAGCGCCACGAGAATCTTATGTACCTCCTGCTTCCCGCTTCCGCACAGGAGCCCCACATTGTCCCAGTCATATTTCATGGCGCGGGGGGCGATGGTCTCCAGAAAATCAACGATTTCTTGTACGTTCATATGTTTCCCTCATTTCTTGCACCTCGTCCAAGGCGCGCTGGTAGTAGGTGAGCTTTTCTTCGTCGCCCCCGGCGCGGATGCCCGAGACGGTGCGCGCGAGCGCCGAAAGAACCCGCTCGAAGTAATCCGGGAGCAGGGGATCGCCGCTGGTCAAAAGGGGCAGCGAGAGATATTGCTGTCCCGGGGACAGGGGCACCCCGCCGCCGAAGCGCACCACCATGGCAAAGTAGAGAAAGCCGCCGTCGCGCACCAAATGCTCGGTGACGATGGTAAATCCCGCCTGCCCCAGATAGCGCCGGAGGTCGTTGCCGGAGGTCTGGGGCTGGAGAATCAGGGTGTACTGGGGATCTTTGACCCAGGGGGCGGCCTCTAAAATGGCGGCGATGTTGTCCCCGCCCATGCCGGCGATGACGATGGTGTCCACCTGGCCGGGAGACACGGCAGAAAGGCCGTCGGCCACAAAAAAGTCCATTTCGCCGTCGGCGCCCACCCGCCGGGCGTTCTCCCGGGCGTTCTCCAGGGGCTTTTCCCGGAGATCGGTGGCGATGACGTGCTTGACCCCACCGGTCTTGAGCAAATGGATGCCCAGATACCCGTGGTCACAGCCCACGTCGGCCACCCGGGCGCCGGGGGGCACCAGCGCGGCGCACAGCAGGAGCCGCTGAGAGATGGGAAGCTTCATGCAATCACCTCCACATGGATTCAAAAAGGAGGACGGCAGCCGTCCTCCTTTGCCCTGCGCTTGTAGGGGCGGATCTTCTATCCGCCCGACGGCACGGGCGGGGATAAACCCCGCCCCTACGAAAAATTTCGCAGGCGTGTCGTAGGGGCGGCCGCGATTCCGCAAAAGCCTGCCAAAGCCGCTTCGCGGCACGGGTCGATCGGAGATCGACCCCTACGAGTTTACCCGATTCAGGGCTCCTTAACTTCCTTCGCGGCAGCCTCGGTGGCCTCGATGAAGCGGTTGACCTGGGCGAGGAAGGCGTCGCAATCCACGCCGTGCACCATGCAGGCTTCCTCCACGGTTTCCCCGCGGGAGGAGGGGCAGCCCAGGCAGTGCATGCCGATGGCCATGAAGAGGGGAGCGGTCTGGGGGGCGATGTCCAGCACATCGCCGATGATGGTCTGCTTTTCGATCTTTGCCATAATTACATTCTCCATTCTATTGGTAGATGACAGGTTTGCCGGCTCACAGCCGGGAGAGAAGGGTGGCCGCGGCGGCCACGGGCTCGAGGTTCACCTCGGCCATCTTGCCCGCGTCGAAGAGCTTGGCTGTCTCGGGATCGATGGGCAGCCGCGCCAGCACGGGGATGGAGTAGGAGAGGGCAACCTCATCGAGCTTGCTCTCGCCGAAGATCTTGTGGGTCTTGCCGCAGTCGGGGCAGCGGAAGTAGCTGTAGTTCTCCACAAAGCCATAGATGGGCACATTCATCATCCGCGCCATCTTCACGGCCTTGCCCACGATCATCTGCACCAGATCCTGGGGCGAGGTGACCACCAGAATGCCGTCGATGGGCAGGCTCTGGAACACGGTCAGCGCCACGTCGCCGGTGCCGGGGGGCATGTCCACGAACAGATAGTCCACATCGCCCCAGCAAACGTCCGTCCAGAACTGCTTCACGGCGCCGGCCAGGATGGGGCCGCGCCAGAGAACGGGATCAGTCTCGTCGGGGAGAAGGAGGTTGATGGACATGATCTGGATGCCCTCGGGGGTGACGGCGGGGATCATGCCGCCCTCGCCAGCCTGGATGGGCTCGTGGAGGCCGAAGGCCTTGGGAATGGAGGGGCCTGTGATATCGGCGTCCAGAATGGCGGCCTTCTTGCCAAGTTTCTCCATGGCCACGGCCAGCATGGATGTGACGGTGCTCTTGCCCACGCCGCCCTTGCCGCTGACCACGGCGATGACCTTCTTCACATGGGAATTGGGGTTGGCCTCAGCCAGAAGACTCTCCTGCTTGCGGTCAGCGCAGCTTTCGCCGCAGCTTGCGCAATTGCCGGAACAATCACTCATGGGAAAGAAATCTCCTTTTTCGTGTATTTTTCTCTATTTTATGCCGGGAGCGCCAGCTTGTCAACGGGAAAAACTAGCTTTCCAGCTCCAGGGAAAGGGCTTCCCACTGCTCCATCAGCGCCTCCAGCGCGGCTTCAGCTTCGGCCTTTTCCGCCAGAAGCTTCGTAAGCGCCTGGTAGTCGGCGGCGGCCGCCTCGATCTGGGGATCGTAGGAGGCCACCAGCGCCTCCTGCTTTTCCACCTCTCGCTCGACGGCGCGCAGTTTTTTCTCCAGCGCCTTGTCGCCGCCCTTGGCCTTGGGCTTTTCCTTCTTTTCCTTTTCCGCCTTCACCGGCGCGGCCTTGGGCTTTTCGGCCTCGTGCGCCAGGATGGAGCGGTATTTTTCATAGCCGCAGCGGTAGTCCCGGATGGCGCCGTCCTCCAAAACCCAGATGCGGGTGGCGAAGCGGTCGACGAAGTAGCGGTCGTGGGACACGAAGAGCAGTGCGCCCTCATAGTCTTCCACCGCCGCCTCGATCCATTCCCTGGAGGCGATGTCCAGGTGGTTGGTGGGCTCGTCGAGGATAAGAAGATTGATTTTCTCGTCCATGAGCATGCACAGCCGCAAACGGCTCTGCTCGCCGCCGGAAAGAGTGGCGACAGTTTTGAATACCTCGTCGCCCTGGAATAAGAAGGCGCCCAGCCGATCCCGCGCCGCCTGGGGCGTGCAGTTTTTCTCATAGAGCATGGTGTCGTAGAGGGTGCGCTCGGGGCGGGCGAAGTGGATGATCTGGGGCAGATAGGCCGTCTTCACCGTGGGGCCGAATTTGATTTTTCCGTGGTCGGCCGTCATTTCCCCCAGCAGGATCTTCAAAAAGGTGGATTTTCCCGTGCCGTTGTCGCCCAAAAGGGCGATGCGCTCGCCGCCCTTGACCTCCAAGTCCACGTGGTCGAAGAGCACCTTGTCTCCAAAGGATTTGCCCAGGTCGTGGACGGTGAAGAGCTCGTCGCCCAGGAAGTCCTTTTCCGAGAAGCGGAGCTTGAACTTTTTCTCCTCCACGGGGCGCTCAGTCTTTTCGATGCGCTCCATGCGGTGCTGAATGGACATGGCGCGGCGGTAGAGGGTGCGGTTGTTGATGCCCCAGCCCTTCATCCGCTCCACGGTGTAGCCCAGCTGCTTGAGCTTGGCCTGCTCCTGCTCATATTGCTTCATCTGCAGGTCAAACCGTGCCTGCTTTTCGATCACATAGGCCGAGTAGTTGCCGGTGTAGAACTCCGCCTTGCCGCCCCGCAGCTCCACAATCCGCTGGACGATGCGGTCTAGGAAGTAGCGGTCGTGGGAGATGGTGAGCACCGTGCCCTTGAATTTTAAAATGTATTCCTCCAACCACTCCACGCTCTTCATGTCCAGGTGGTTGGTGGGCTCGTCCAGAAGGAGGATGTCGGTCTTCTCCAGGAGGAGCCGAGCCAGGTTGACCCGGGTCTTCTCGCCGCCGGAGAGCATGGAGAACTGCCGCTGGCGCATGTCCGGCGGGATGTTGAGGCCGTTGACCACCTTTTGAAGATCCACCTCCATCTCGTAGCCGCCGCCGGTGGTGAAGCGATCCATTAAGGTATCGTACTGGGTGAGGATCTCGCGGCCCGGCTGCGTGCCCATCTGCTGCTCCAACTGGGCGAGCTGGGTTTTGAGCTTTTCCAGCCCGGCGAAGGCTGTGCGCAGCACGTCCTCCACGGAATAGTCCGCCGGGTAGTTGGGAATCTGGGAGATGAGCCCCACCTTTTTCCCGGGGGCGAAGGTCACCTCGCCGGAATCGAAGCCGATTTCCCCGGTGAGAATGCGAAAGAGGGTGGTCTTTCCGGCGCCGTTGCGCCCCATGATGCCCACCCGTTCTCCGGCCTGGACGTCGAAGCTCAGGCCGTCGAGTATATTTTCCTCTGTGTCAAAGGACTTGACCAGGTCTTTTACAATTAAATCGATCATGGTTCCTCCCTTGGGGATATCACACGCCCTGTAGGGGTCGATCTCCGATCGACCCGCGGGCGGATGAGGACATCCGCCCCTACTGGTGCTGTGGAAATTTGCGCATGCCTTGTAGGGGTCGATCTCCGATCGACCCGCGGCGGCGGGTGGGGACATCTGCCCCTACGGGGCAAATTCCCGCAAAAATGTCTCCCGGTCGTAGAGAAGATTGATAGCCTCCAGCATGGCGTTGGCGCTCATGCGGGCGGGGAGCCCCAACCGCTTTAAAAGCGCCAGCCGCTTTTCCCGGCTGTCCGGCCGCCCCGAAAATCCCAGCTCAAATAAATCGGTCTTGGTGATGGGCGC
>DVGD01000086.1 GCA_018712905.1 Candidatus Avoscillospira stercoripullorum
AAAAATCGACAAGCCCCTGACGGTGCTTGTCGATTTTTGGTGCGCGAGGCGGGACTTGAACCCGCACGTGCGTAATGCACACTAGAACCTGAATCTAGCGAGTCTGCCAATTCCACCACTCGCGCATTGGAATGCTGAAATATAATATCACAGCTTTTCCCGGCTGTCAACCATTTTTCGCATGGGACGGCGCATTCCGGGCATCCTAAGAAAAAACGAAAAGGAGACAGCCATGGAAGAAGAGAAGAAGAACCAGCTGGAGGAGGAGCGAGAGCAGGTGCGGGAGTTTGGCTCCGCGCTCCTTACGGGCAAGGACGGCAGCATCTACACCCTCACCATCATCGGCCAGGTGGAGGGGCACCAGCTCCTGCCCGAGACGGTGAAGACCACCAAATATGAGCACGTCCTGCCCCTCCTGGCAACCATCGAGGAGAGCGACGACATTGACGGCCTTTTGATCCTCCTCAACACCGTGGGCGGAGACATCGAGGCCGGTCTTGCCATTGCCGAGATGATCGCCGGGATGAAGAAGCCCACGGTGTCGCTGGTGTTGGGCGGCGGCCACTCCATCGGCATTCCTCTGGCGGTGTCGGCCAAGCGGTGCATGATCGCTCCCACGGCCAGCATGACCATCCACCCGGTGCGCATGACCGGCGTGGTGGTGGGCGCACCCCAGACGTACCAATATTTTAACCGCATCCAGGAGCAGATCGTGGACTTCGTCACGGCCAACTCCCGCATCAGCCGGGAGAAGTTCCTAAAGTATATGATGGCCACCGGCGAGATTGCCACAGACGTGGGCTCGGTGGTCTACGGCCGGGAGGCGGTGCAGGTGGGGCTGGTGGATCAGCTTGGCAGCGTGGGCGACGCCCTCGCTTATCTCCACCAGGAGATTTCCAAAGCAAAAGCCCCGGCCGAGGAGACCGGGGCCAAGCAGCAGGATTAACACTTCCGAAAGAGGTACTTGCCCCGGGGGGCGCCGAGGATCTCGCCCTTGTCCACGGTGAGATGGCCGCGGAGGTAGACCTGGTCGATCTTGCCCTGGGTGATGAAGCCCTCGTAGGGGCTGTAGTCCACGTTGGCGGCCTGGTCGGCTGCTGTAATGCGCCCCTGGGCGTCCGGGTCGAGCACCACGATGTCGGCGTCGCTGCCGGGGGCGAGGATGCCCTTCTTGGGAAAGGCGCCGTAGAGCTTGGCAGGCGTCTCAGAAAGGAGGGCGCACATCTGCGGTGCGCTGATGCGTCCCTTGGCCACGCCCTCGGAGTAGAGGAGGATGCCCCTGGTCTCCACGCCGGGCAGGCCGCCGGGAATCCTGGTGAAGTCGCCCCTGCCGGCGTCCTTCTGGGCGAGGGTGAAGGAGCAGTGGTCGGTGGAGATGGTCTGAATGGTGCCGTCGGAGAGGGCTTTCCAGAGGGCGTCCTGGTCTTCCCGCTCCCGGAGGGGCGGCGCGCAGACGTACCGGGCGGCCATGGAGTAGTCCTCGTTTTCATAGCGGCTGCGGTCGAGGAGGAGGTACTGCGGGCACGTCTCCACATACACGGTCTGTCCCCGCGCCCGGGCGGCACGCACCTCCTCCAAGGCCTCCTTGGTGGAGAGGTGGACGATCATCACCGGCGCGTCTGCCACCTGCGCCATGCGAAGAAGGCTCCCCACGGCCTCTGCCTCCAACGCATTGGGGCGGGTGGCCGGGTGGCTACTGGGCGCGGTCTCGCCCTTTTCGAGCTTCTCGGCGATGAGCGCGTCGATGACGCCGGCGTTTTCGCAGTGCACCCCGGCGAAGGCGTTAAACTTTTTCAGCTCCACCAGGGCGCAATAGAGATCCCGGTCGCCGATCATCATGGCCGGGTAGGTCATGTACATCTTGAAGGTGGGGATGCCCGCGGCGATCATGTCGGGGATCTCCCGGCGGATTCCGGCGTTCCAGTCGTCGATGGTCATGTGGAAGCCGTAGTCGCAGGCGGACTTCCCGTCGGCCTTCTCGTGCCAGAGCTTCAGGCCATAGGCCAGGGTTTCGCCCTTGTTGGGGCAGGCAAAGTCGATGATTGTGGTGGTGCCGCCCCGGACGGCAGCCCGGGTACCGGTTTGGAAGTCGTCGGCGGTGGTGGTGTTGGCCACGTCCAGGTCGAAGTGGGTGTGGGCGTCGAGAAAGCCGGGGAAGAGGAGCTTCCCGGTGACGTCCACCACCGTGGCGTCGGGGCAGGAGAGGGTGGGCGCGACGGCGGCGACCAGCTCGTCCTCCACCAGCACGTCCATGCGGCTTACACCCGAAGCGGAGACCACGTGGCCGCCTTGGAAGAGCAGTTTCATGGCGATGGCTCCTTTCTGTTGGATAGTCCCATTGTACCACACTTTTGAAAAATAACAATGGCCGCAGAAGGGAGTTTACGCCGGGAGAATTTTATAGTAAAATAGACGGGTACACTAACAAACTGCGAGGTAGCTATGAAACTGGACGAACTGCGGGTGGGAGATAACTTTACCGGCTTTTATCTCCTCCGAAATATTATGATGAAGACCTCCAAGACCGGCAAGCCCTACATGGCGGCCTCCCTGGCCGACCGCACCGGCTCCGTCGACGCCAAGGCCTGGGACTACCCGGGTCCCATCTCCCCGGCGGACGATGGCAAGGTGGTGAAGGTGCAGGGCGTGATGCAGGAGTTCCGGGGCATGCCCCAGATCACCATGGAGAAGGTGCGCCTGGCGCAGCCGGAGGAGTACGACAGCATCCTGGATGACCTGGTGCCCTCGGCGCCCATCAACCGCGACGAGGCCTATGCCCGGGTGGAGGCGCTGGTGGATTCCATGGCCGACACGGATTTCCAGGCGGTGTGCCGGGCGTTTCTCAGCCGCCATGGCGCCGAGTTCCGGCGATATCCCGCGGCCAAGACCGTGCACCACGGCTTCGTGGGCGGCCTCTTGATGCACACGGTGGACATGCTGGTTTTGGCGGACTTTTTGGCGGGGAAGTACCAAGGCGTGGTGAATCGGGATTTGCTCCTGGCCGGAACGCTCCTGCACGACATGGCCAAGCTCAAAGAGTTTGTGGTCTCCCAGCTGGGGGTGGTGACGGAGTACTCCCTGCCGGGGCAGCTTTTGGGGCACCTGGTTATGGGCGCAGAGGAGGTGGCCGAGGTCTGCCGGACGCTTGCCGTACCCGAGGAGAAGGCGATTCTTCTCCAGCACCTGCTCCTCTCCCATCACGGCCAGCCGGAATTCGGCGCGGCGGTGGTACCCCAGTGCGCCGAGGCAGAGCTCCTGTCGGCCATTGACAACATCGACAGCCGCATGGAGATCTACCGGGAGAATTTGGAAAACACCCCGGAGGGGCAGTTTTCCCCCAGGATTTTCGCCCTGGAGCGGCGGATTTACCACCATACACTGTAGGGGCAGCCTCAGGCCTCCCCTTGAGGGGAGGTGGCGCGCGCAGCGCGACGGAGAGGTGTGAAGAGCTGGCGGAACAGACCAGGCTGGTTCCTCGCACAGGTGCGGTCACACCTCTCAGTCATGGCTTCGCCATGCCAGCTCCCCTCAAGGGGAGCCTTTGGTGCGTTGGAAATTTGTAGGGGTCGATCTCCTGATCGACCCGTGCCGCGCAAGCGGCCAAAAGGCCGCCGGGCGGATATATAATCCGCCCCTACGGGTGCGGTGCGCAAAAAAGGATGCAGGCTTCTTCCTGCATCCTTTTATGATTCTGCCGCCGCCGTGGTGGCCGGGCGGATGACCCAGTCCAGGGCGGGGGAGAGGGATTGCACGCTCCCTCGGGTGGCGTAGAGGGCATAGGTCTTATAGAGCACCGGGCAGAAATAGCCCTGCTCCATCACCCGCTTGCAGAGGTCGTAGGCGTTGCCGCTGTTTTCCAGCATGGCCGCGCAGAGGTTGAAGGTGGTGCTGTTGGAGAGATCGCCGTAGGCCGCGTCGCCGCCCTCCCGGAAGAAAATCCCTAAATCATAAGTAGGCGAGAGGCGCACCTCGCCATAGTAGAGGTCGAAATTTCCATACCGCAGGGCATTGCGGTACTCCTCCTCGTCCAGCGCCTGCACCGTGATCTCCATGCCCAAGTCATTGAGGGCGGCGGCAATGCGGTTTGCCGTCTCCACCCGCTGGGCGCTTCCTGCGCTCACGATCATGGTGCCGCCCACGGTCTCGGGGTAGCCGTCCACGTAGACGTCGAGAAGGCCGTCTTCGGTGTAGTCCTCCACCTGGGCTTCCTCCATGAGCGCCCAGAAGGCCGAGAGATCCAGGTCGAAGTCCGCCGCCAGACCGGCGTCATAGTAGGGGCTGTTGGGGGGCGCGGGCAGGGAAGTGGCTTCGGCGAAGCCGCCCAGATCCTTGGCCACGATGGTCTCCCGGTCGATGGCGAAGGTGACGGCGGCGCGGATGGCGCTGTGGGAGAAGACGTCGGAGTTGGTGTTGAAGCCCACGTACTGCATCACCGTGGTGGGGCAGCTCCAGAGCTCATAGTCGCTCTCGTTGTGGAAGGTGGCGTAGGCCGTGGAGTTGGGGTCGGTGTAGACCAGGTTCACGGTGCCGTATTCAAACTTGTCGCGAATGTCCGTGGCCGTGGTGCAGGAAGTGAGCTCCACCCGCTCGTAGCCCAGGGGCGATTCTCCGCCCCACCACTGCTGGAAGGCCGTGAGCACGTCGCCGTTCTGGTAGCGGTAGGCGCCTGTGCCGTCGGGCACCGCCGCCTCGCCGCTGCCAGAGCGCACGATGGGAAAGTCCAGAAGGAGCGCCACGGATTCATAGCTGGTGTCGGTCTGGATGATGAGTGTATCGGTGCCCTGGGCGGCTACAGAGGTGAAGTGGCGAAAGCGCCCGTCGTAGTAGCTACTGTCCCGCGCCAGGGTGTAGGAGTAGACCACGTCCTCGGCGGTGAGCGATGCGCCGGAGTGGAATTTGACCCCTTGGCGCAGGGTGATGGTGGTGGTGAGGCCGTCCTCGGAAATGGCCGTATCGGCGGCCAGCACCGGCTGGGCGATGTACTGGCTGTCCATGGCATAGAGGGGCTCATAGAGGAGGGAGAAGATCGCCCGGTTGGTAAAGCTGGTGCAGGTGTAGGGATTGAGGCCGTAGTCCTTTTGGTAGGGAAGGCACAGCACCTCCGGCGCCTGGGTCTCGGTGAGCACGGTTTCCGAGGCCATCTCCTCCGGCGGCGTCTCCTGGGACTGAGAATCGTCCTGGGCAGTCTCCTGGCTCTCCCGGGTAAAGAAGGACGTGAGCCGCTCCAGGGAGATCGAGCAGCCGCCCAGCATGGTCAGCATCAGCGCCAGCGCCAGGACGAAACTGATTCGCCGCTTCAAGAAGAACACCTCACTTTAGGATAATCACACCGGCCTGGGAGCCGCGGTGGTCGCCCACCCGGCGGTGCGACCAGTAGGTGGCAGTGTCGCAGGCGGTGCAGTCGGGGCTCACGTCCACCGTTTCCACGCCTGCCTTGGAAAGCCACCAGGCATTGATGCTCTTGAGATCCACGTGGTACTTTGCCCCGCGCCGGGCGATGAAGGCTTCGGCTTCGCTGCCCAGGGCATTCATCATGGCCTCGGGCACGTCGCCGTCGGTTTCAAAGCAGCACTGGCCGATGCAGGGGCCAATGGCGGCACGGATGTCTCCGGGACGGCAGCCGTAAGCGGCAGTCATGGCCTCCACGGCCTTTTTGGCGATGCCCGCGGCGGTACCCCGCCAGCCGGCATGGACGGCGCCCACGGCACGGCGCACCGGGTCGAAGAGCAGGATGGGCGTACAGTCGGCGCCGAAGGCCACCAGCGCCACCCCGGGCTCGTCGGTGATCTGTCCGTCGCAGATTGTGGGCGTCTCCCGGAAGAGCCCTTCGCCACGGTTTTCCCGGGTGACCACGCGGATGATGTCGGTGTGGCGCTGGACGGGGAAGACCGTGTCCTCCGGCGTAAAGCCCAGCGCCTGGCCGAGAAGGCGGTAATTTTCATAGACGCTTACGGGATCGTCGCCCCGGTGGTGGCCTA
>DVGD01000087.1 GCA_018712905.1 Candidatus Avoscillospira stercoripullorum
TCGTCGTTATATAAGAAGGTGACGATGCCCCGGTAGCGCCAGCTCTTGAGGGTCAGGCCGGTCTCCTCCCGCACCTCCCGGAGGAGGCAGTCCTCGGGGCTCTCCTGAAATTCAAATTTCCCGCCCACGCCGATCCACTTGCCGTGGTTGACGTCGTGGGACTTTTTCACCCGGTGGAGCATCAGGTACTGCCCGTCTCGCTCCAGGTAGCAAAGGGTGGTGTTGCGCATGACACGGCCTCCCAGTGAGTTGTTCAAAAAAATTATACCATGGCCGCGAGGGAAAGGCAACGGCGGGGATTTCTGTGAGATCCTCTAAAAATCCATGGGTAAGTTTGGGAAAAACGTTCCTTGTGCCGCATTTTCGACTCTGGTAAAATAGCGTTGTATTATGGCCGCCTGTGGTACTCCACAGAATACCACAGCGTGGTATCAAAAAAGGAGGAACAGCAACAAACCGCCGGACTAGCGGTGCGGCAGTGTGGAGACCTGTCGTAATGCGGCGCCCGCCAACGCGCGGGGTCGTGAAATCACACCTTGCGGAGGCAGTGTGATTATAGTCGAACGCATGGCAAAAGTGATCCTGAAGAACGTCAAGAAAATCTACCCCAACGCAGGGGGCGAGAGCAAGAAGAAAAAGAAGAAGGACGACGAGCCCCAGAAGGAAAAGGCGAATCTGCAAATCACCGAAAAGGGCGTCGTCGCGGTGCAGGAGTTCAACCTGGAGATCGCGGACAAGGAATTCATCGTCCTGGTCGGCCCCTCCGGCTGCGGCAAGTCCACCACGCTGCGCATGGTGGCTGGCCTCGAAGAGATCAGCGAAGGCGAGCTGTGGATTGGCGACAAGCTCATGAACGACGTCGCCCCCAAGGATCGCGACATCGCCATGGTCTTCCAGAACTACGCCCTGTATCCCCATATGACCGTGTATGACAACATGGCCTTCTCCCTCAAGCTCAAGAAGACGCCCAAGGATGAAATTGACCGCAAGGTGCGCGAGGCTGCCGAGATTCTGGACATCACCCAGTACCTCAACCGCAAGCCCAAGGCACTCTCCGGCGGCCAGCGCCAGCGTGTTGCCATCGGCCGCGCCATTGTGCGGGATCCCCAGGTGTTCCTGATGGACGAGCCCCTCTCCAATCTGGACGCCAAGCTCCGCAACCAGATGCGCGCCGAAATCATCAAGCTGCGGCAGAAGATCAACACCACCTTTATCTATGTCACCCACGACCAGACCGAGGCCATGACCCTGGGCGACCGCATCGTCATCATGCGCGACGGCTTCATCCAGCAGATCGGCACCCCCCAGGAGGTTTTCGACCATCCCGCCAATCTGTTTGTGGCCGGCTTCATCGGCACGCCTCAGATGAACTTCTTCGACGCCAAGCTGGAGAAGAGCGGCGAGACGTACTATGTGAACACCTGCGGCGTGCGCATCGACCTGCCCGCCGACAAGCAGGCGGCCTTGAAGAAGGGCAACGTCCAGCCCCAGGACATCACCCTGGGCATCCGTCCTGACCACATCGTGCTCTGTGATCCCAGCGCGCCCCATGCCATCGACGCCCGGGTGGACGTCACCGAGCTCATGGGCAGCACCATCCACATGCACGTGAACATCGACGGCAAGGACGCCATCGTGATCCTGCCCACCATCGACCTGGCCAACGAGCAGAAGAACGGCTTCTCTTACGGCTCCAAGATCGACATCACCTTCGGCGGCAACGTGGTGCACATGTTCAGCAAAGAGACGGAGAAAAACCTCATCTAAGGAACAATTTCCCCAGTGGCCAGCGAAAGCTGGCCACTTTTTGTTGTCACCGGGGGAAAGAGACGGTATAATAAACAAAACGGCACACCCGCGATTCGTTCGGCGGGGCGGCACGGGCGGGGATAAACCCCGCCCCTACGACAAATCCGAAAGCGTGTCAGTAGGGGCGGCCTTTATGGCCGCCCGCAATCCGCACCAAACCCGTAGGGGCGGCCATTGGCCGTCCGCGGGTCGATGGGGACATCGACCCCTACGCACTGCACCCGTAGGGGCGGATTATATATCCGCCCGTGCACCTGCGGTTTCGCCAGTGCCTTCCCCGGGCGCATATACAATGCGCCCCTACACCCATGCCCGGAAACTGCACCGTGCCCGATACCACTTTACCAAGGAGGGTCAACCATGGATCCACGGCCTTTGCCCCAGGGGCTTTCCGCCGCCCTTTCCGGCGACCGCGCCGGCCTTTGCGGCGCGGTGCTTTCCCTGTGCCTTCATCAGCTGCCACCGCCGCCGGCGGAGGGCTATCTTCCCTGGTGCTACCGCTATCTCTGCGCCCAGCTCTACCCCGACGGCGAGGTCTTCGACCCTGACCTGGTTTCGGCGGTGGAGAACGTGTACCTGCCCGCCCTCTGCTGGGCGCTCCAGCACGAGGACGCGCCCTTTGATCCCCTCACCGATCTTCTGCCCCTGCCCGAGGGCGCCATTTCCGAAAGCCGGGTGGCGGAGGAGTATAGCCGCTTTCAAGCGCTCGTCGAGGAGAAGCGGCTCATGGCGCTCCTTCGCATCGGCCGGGAGTGCATGCCCTTCGACACGGCCTCCCACATCATCGGCGTGCACAATGTGGCGCTCCATGCGGCCATCCTCGCCCGGGCGGCGGGGCTGCCGGTGGATCTCCCTCTGGTGTCGGCGGCCAGCCTCTCCCACGACGTGGGCAAGTTCGGCTGCCGGGGCGCGGACTTAAAGCGCATTGCCTACCTCCACTACTACTTCACCTGGACGTGGCTGGAGGAGGCGGGTCTGCCCGAAATCGGCCACGTGGCCGCCAACCACTCCACCTGGGATCTGGAATTTGAGAATTTGCCCATGGAATCCCTCCTGCTCATCTATGCCGACTTCCGCGTCCGGGGGACGCGGGTCAACGGCAAAGAGGTCATGGGCATCTACTCCCTTTCTGAGAGCCGGGATATGATCTTCTCCAAGCTGGCCGACATGACGCCCCAGAAGCAGCGGCGGTATGAGACGGTGTACTGTAAGCTCCGGGACTTCGAGGCTTTTCTCGAGGCCAACGGCGTGGGCACCGACCTCACCGACACCACCCTGGAGACCGTGCCCCACCGGGATCCGGCGCTGCTCACCCCCCAGGAGGCGCGGCGGGCGCTCAAGCGGATGACCTTCGAGAGCAACGTGCGCTTGATGCACACCATCACCACCGAGCAGTCCTTCGACCTGTTCCTTGAAAAGGCGCGGGGGGAGCGCACCACGGCCTCCATCCGCACGTACCTCCGGCTCCTGGACGAGTACAGCACCTATATGACCGCCGCCGGCAAGCAGAAGACGCTCAAGTTCCTCTATGAGATCCTCATGCACCACGAGGGCGACGTCCGCCGCCGTGCCGGACAGCTCATGGGGCAAATTCTCGCCAACTCCGGCCCCAGCTACCGTAAGGAGCTGCCCCACGACGCCCCCAAATCGGCCTTGGCGCCGGGGATGATGGCGCTACTCGATAAATCCGCCGAGATCTGGGAGAGCTATCTCCTCCAGTGCCTGCACCCTGACCGGCGAATCACCGCCGGCCACGCCCAGCGGATTTCCAACTCCCTCAAGGCCATCACCTGGAGCCTCTTTGAAAGCTGCAATCCCGCCGAGGCGCCCGCCATGGCGCGGCCGCTGCTGCGGGCACTCATGGAGCATGAAGGGGAGGACGCCTTCATCCTGGCCGACGCCCTCAGGTATGTGCCCACTGCGGCGCTCTCGCCCGAGGACGTGGAGGCCATGGCCGCGCCCCTGCTGCGCCTGAGCCGCGGCGCCGTACACCACCGCATCACCGCCCTGGGGCTCTTGGAGCACCTGCTGCCCCTGGCGGAACAGCCTCTGCCGCTGCCGCTGGAGACCATGCTCCAGGAGGCGGTGCAGGACAGCGAATTTTCCGTGCGGTTTTTGGCCGTGCGAATCCTCCGCGCCCTGGATCCGCGCACCTGTTTGGAGGAACCTGTGGATCCGGCGCGGCTGTACCTGAGCAATTTGAAAATCGCCGTCCACTGGACGGTGAAGCTGGTGCACATCGACGCGCTGTGCGGCGATGTGGAGGCGCACCCGGAAAACGCCTTCCACACGGCCATGCACCTGTCCAACCTCCTCTCGGTGAGCGAACATCTGCCGGTGCGGGAGCACGCGGGGGAGGGGCTTTTGAAGATCGCCTCCTACCTCACGGTGGATCAGCGCAACGAGATCGCCGTGGATCTCCTCCGGGAGCTGGAAAATGGCCGGGATCAGGTGTCGCGGTTCATCCCGCCCTTCCTGGGAAAGCTCCTTTGCACCCTGCCGGAGAAGGAATTTGAAGAGGGCATGAGCTTCCTTGAAGATATGATCCGCTCGGGCGTGGAGCGCTCGGCACGCGCCGCGGGCTATACCCTGGGCGCCATCTTAACCCTGGTGCGGGATGACCCGGCCACGGTGGACAGAGCTTTGGGGCTTCTCACCACCGGCATCGCCCACTATAAGGATTCCATCCACCAGACCACCCTCACCGCATTGTGCCGGGACGTCCTCTCCAGCGAGGCCATTCCCCTGGCCGTCAGGCGGGAGGATTTCCTGCGCCTTCAGAAAAAGCTCCTGTGCCTGCTCACCGAAAAGCGCCGGGATCTTCTCACCCGCTTCAACAGCGCCGCCATGCTCAACCACCTCTACCGCTTTTTGGTGGAGTGCGAGGTGGAGCT
>DVGD01000088.1 GCA_018712905.1 Candidatus Avoscillospira stercoripullorum
GAGGCGCTCGAGGGCTTGGAGGGTCTTTTCATACTCCTCCTGGAGCTTGTCGATGCGATCCTCCAGCCGCCCCAGCCGCTCCAGTGCGGCCTCCGGCTCAGCCTGGTAGCCCTCGGGGGTGGGGATGGTCAAGCGTTGGTACATACAAATCCTCCTGCTGTGTAGGGGTCGATGTCCGATCGACTCGCGCCGTGAAGCGGCGCAAAGCCTCCCCTTGAGGGGAGGTGGCATGGCAAAGCCATGACGGAGAGGTGTTGGGGCAGTCGCGTTTTCCGCAAGTCTTCTGCAAAACGCCACTGCGGTCACACCTCTCAGGCGCTACGCGCCAGCTCCCCTCAAGGGGAGCCCTTGGTGCGCTGTTACAGCGTCTTTGCCACCTCTTCGGCAGCCACGAGGATGGCGTCGATGTCCTCCTCCTGATGCGCCGCGGAGAGGAACATGGCCTCAAACTGGCTGGGCGCGGCATAGATCCCGTGCTCTAAGAGCCCCCGGTACCACTTGGCAAAGCGCTCCAAATCGCAGGCGCGGGCTTGGTCGTAGCCGGTGACGGGCGTCTTGGAGAAGAACACCGTGAGAATGGAGCCTGCGCGGTTGACCTGGGCAGGCACCTTGGCCTTGCGGAAGATCTCCTGCAAGCCCTCCTGGAGCCGCTTGCCCTTCCGCTCCAAGGCGGTATAAATATCGGGGTTATTTTCGAGAATCTCCAGCTGCGCCAGGCCGGCGGCCATGGCAACAGGATTGCCCGAAAGCGTACCCGCCTGATAGACGGCGCCCAGGGGTGAGACCTGCTCCATGAGCTTGCGGCTACCGGCATAGGCGCCCACAGGCATGCCGCCGCCGATGATCTTGCCATAGGTGACCAGGTCGGCATGGACGCCATAGTGGCGCTGGGCGCCGCCCGCCGAGAGGCGGAAGCCCGTGATGACCTCGTCGAAAATGAGCAGCGCGCCGTAGGCGTCGCACAGACCCCGGAGTGCCTCCAAAAAGCCGGGCTGGGGCGGCACCACGCCCATGTTGGCCGCCACCGGCTCCACGATCACCGCAGCCACCTGGCCGGGGTTTGCCTCGAGAAGAGAGCGGACAGAGGCGGCGTCGTTATACTTGGCCGTCAGCGTATCGGCGGCCATCTCCGCCGGGACGCCGGCGGAATCCGGCGCGCCGCCGGTGAGGGCGCCGGAGCCGGCCTTGACCAGCATGGAATCCGAGTGGCCATGGTAGCAGCCGGCAAACTTGATGATTTTGCTCCGGCCGGTGGCGCCCCGCGCCAGGCGCAGTGCGGACATGACGGCCTCGGTGCCGGAATTGACCATGCGCACCATCTCCGTGCCGGTCATCTTGGTCACCAGCTCGGCCATCTTCACCTCGATCTCCGTGGGCGCGCCGAAGCTCAGGCCGTGGCGCACGGCCTCCAAAACGGCCTCCTCCACCGCCTGGTGGCAGTGACCCAGGATCAGGGGTCCCCAGGAGCAGATGAGGTCGATATACTCGTTGCCGTCTACGTCAATGACGTGGCTGCCCCTGCCCTCAGAGAGAAACCTGGGATACGTTCCCACGGCGCGGCAGGCGCGGACGGGACTGTTGACGCCGCCGGGCATCACCAGCTGGGCGGCCTGGAAGAGGGTTTCCGAACGCGTCATCAGCCCATGTCCCCCTTCCCCATGGCCTCGGCCAGCTCCTTGGCATAGTAGGTGATGAGGATGTTTGCCCCGGCGCGGTAGATGGACAGGGCGCTTTCGCACAGAAGGCGGTACTCGTCGATGAGCCCCGCCGCCCCGGCGGCCTTGATCATGGCGTACTCGCCGCTCACCTGGTAGGCGCACAGAGGCAAATCAAAGGTGTCGGACACCTCGCGGATCACGTCCAAATAGCTGAGGGCGGGCTTGACCATGAGGATGTCCGCGCCCTCCTCCACGTCCAGCGCGCACTCCCGGATGGCCTCCTTGCGGTTGTGGGGATCCATCTGGTAGCCCCGGCGGTCGCCGAAGGCGGGGGCGGAACCGGCGGCGTCCCGGAAGGGGCCATAGAACGCCGAGGCATACTTGGCCGAGTAGGCCATGATGGGGATATTGGTATAGCCCGCCTCGTCCAGGGTCTTGCGGATGGCGGCCACGCGGCCATCCATCATATCTGAGGGCGCCACCATATCCGCGCCGGCCTTCACATGGGACAGAGCGGTCTTGGAGAGTACCTCCAGGGTCTTGTCGTTGTCCACGGTCTCGCCGCAGAGAATGCCGCAGTGGCCATGGCTGGTGTACTCGCACATGCACACGTCGGTGATGATGTAGCACTGGGGGTACTGTTCCTTGATGGCGCGGATGCCCTGCTGGACAATGCCGTTTTCATCCCAGGCGCTGGAGCCGCAGGCGTCCTTGTGGGCGGGAATGCCAAAGAGCAGCACGCGGGTGACCCCGGCCTTCAGGCAGGCCTCCACAGCCTCTCCCACCCGGTCGGGGGAGTAGCGGTACTGCCCCTCCAGAGAGGGGATGGGCTCTACGATGTTCTCTCCCTCGATGAGGAAGAGGGGGTAGATGAGGCTGTCCGGGGACACGCGGGTTTCCCGCACCATGCGGCGCAGGCAATCAGAACTGCGAAGCCGACGGGGGCGAATGGTGAGATCCATATCTTACACTTCCTTGATGCAGTTGATGAGAGATTCGATGGTGGCCTCCCGGGCGACGCGGACGGCAATGCCATACCCGCGCGCCTTT
>DVGD01000089.1 GCA_018712905.1 Candidatus Avoscillospira stercoripullorum
CCTGTGCAATTTGACAGTTCCCCGCAGTTGTGCTATCATATGCTTATGCGCGAAGGGAGGTGGGACTTGTATGATCTCGGAGGATGTGCCATTAGGCGTTCCCCGATGCAAGAACGGCCATGTCACTGGCCGGGTAACCGTATTTGGAAAAGGAGGTATTCATGTCCCACCACGTCAAACACCACCATCACCGTAAACCCACCGCCCTGGAATCCTACTTCTGCATCATCCTGGTCGGCATCATCATTGTGGCATCCCTGCTCCTGGGCGCGCCCATTCAATTCGGCATTTTATTGGCCACCGCCGTGTCCTTCCTCATGGCGCTCCGGCTGGGCTTTACCTGGGAGGAGATGGAACAGGCCATCTGTGAGCGCTTGGGACGCATGGGTTCCACCATGCTCATCATGTGGCTCATCGGCATGCTCCTGGGCTCCATGCTCTTCAGCGGCCTCATTCCCATGCTGGTCTACTACGGCTTCCAGCTCATCGATCCCAAATTTCTCTACTTAGGCGCCTTCCTCTCCTGCACCATCATGTCCACCATGACCGGCTCCAGCTGGTCTGCCGCCGGCACTGCCGGCGTGGTGTGCATCGCCCTGGCGCAGGGACACGGCGCAAACCTTGGCATCATGGCCGGCGCCATCATTGCCGGCTCCGTCTTCGGCGACAAGATCTCCCCCATGTCTGAGACTACCAACCTGGCGCCCGCCTGCGCTGGGACAGACCTCTGGAGCCATATCTACTCCCAGCTCTGGACCACTATCCCCGCCTGGATCGTTGCCGCCGTGCTCTACACCGTCCTGGGTACCCACCTGGCGCCCCAGAGCAATGAATTGCCCGAGACCGCCATGGTCATCATGGAGCAGCTCCGCGATCTCTTTACCTTCTCTCCCGTGCTGCTTCTGCCGGTGGTGGTGCTGCTGGTGCTGGCGCTCCTCAAAAAGCCCGTAATCCCCACCATGCTGGTGTGCAGCCTGTTGAGCATTCTACTGGGCTGCCTCGTCCAGGGATTTGACATTACCCTGGGCTGCAGCGCTGCCATCACCGGCTTTACCGCCTCGTCGGTAACACCGGCCGGGTATGCGCTGGACGCAACCGTCGCCTACATCCTCAATCGCGGCGGCATGACCAGCATGGTCTCCATCATCCTGATTTGCTTCTGCGGCTTCTCCATGACCACCATTCTCACCCACGGCGGCTTCCTGGAAAAGGCCATCGAGCCCCTGGCCAGAAACCTCAACACCCGCTGGAAGACCATGCTCACCGCCGAAATCGCCACCCTGGTGGTGCTCTCCATGGGCGGCATCAGCTATGTGAGCTCTGTCTTTGTGGGCGAGGCCTGGCAGAAGCCCTTTATCCAGAACGGCATGGGTCGCCCCTGCCTCTCCCGCACCCTGGAGGATGTGGGCACCTGCGCCGCTGCGGTGATCCCCTGGTGCTCCTCGGCCATGTTCTATGTGGAAACCCTGGGCGTGCCCGTGTGGGGCAGCGGCGGCTTTGCCCCGTACACGGTACTGCCCTTCCTCTGCCCCATCATCGCCTTCCTGCTGGCCTGGACGGGCATCGGCATCAGCAAGCTCAGCCCGGAGGAAATTGCAGAAGAGCTGAAAGAAATCACTGAAGAGGAAGAGGAGGCCTTCCTCGAGTAACTCGCCAAGCACCGCCGGGCGGCAGGGCGCAAGCCTCCCCTTGGTGCCCAAGGGGAGGTGTCAGGCACAAAGGGCATGACGGAGGGGATCAGAACCACCGATCACCAGAAGCTTTCAATCGAATCGCCGGTGCCGGACAACCCCTCAGTCAGCCTTCGGCTGACAGCTCCCCTTCACAGGGGAGCCTTATGGGAATCGCAGGTACCCTACGGGTGCAGCGTGCTTCAGGCGAAGATGATGCACAGTAGGCCGCTGCTTCCCTCGTTGATGATTCGGCTCAAGGTGGCTTGGAGCTTCATCCTGGCCTCCTCGGGCATCTTCTTGAGCTTGCCGCTCAAGCCCTCGTTCACCAGCTCATAGACCGATTTTCCGAAGATATTGCTGCTCCAGAGCTTCTCGGTGTCTCCCTCGTACTCGCTGAGAAGGTACTGGAGCAGCTCTTTTGATTGCTTTTCATCGCCCACGATGGGGTTGATCTCCGTCTCAATGTCGGCGCGGAGCATATGGATGGACGGGGCGCTGGCCTTGAGGCGGACGCCGTAGTTGCTGCCCCGGCGGACGATCTGGGGCACCTCCAGGCGCATCTCATCGGGAGTGGGCATCACAATGCCGTAGCCCGTGGCGCGCACCTGCTCCAGGGCGGTGGACACCTTGTCATATTGGCGCTTCACCGCTGCCAGCTCTTCCAAAAGCGCCATGAGTGCCCGGTCGTCCTCCACCGGGAAGCCGGAGCGCTCAGACAAAATCTGATAGTAGAGCGCATCAGGCAAAATCACCGCGCACGACACGATTCCGCTGCCCGGCTCCACGGCGCGCATCTCCACCCGCTCCACGTTGCTGAGCGTCCCCAGGGCGGCCAGAGACGGCCCCGCCTGGCGGAGGGTGGAAATCTCCCCGGCGCTCTTTCGCATGGCCTCATAGAGCTCCGCCTTCACGGGATGCTCCACCGGCAGCGCCTCCATCCAGCGGGGTAAGTACACCTGCACCTCCGTCACCGGGAAGGCATAGAGCAGCGAGGCAAGAATCTCCCGCAGCGCCGGCTCCTCCATAGTCAGGCAGTTCACCACCAGGCACGTGGCGCCATACTCAGCTTCAATCTCCGCCCGCCGCGCCTGCGCCTCCGCGCCGTCGGGGTCGGTGGAGTTGAGCAGCACCACATAGGGCTTGCCCGTGGCCTGCATATCCCGGATGGAGCGCGCCTCCGCCTCCCGGTAGTCCTCGGCGGGAATGTCAGTGATGGTACCGTCGGTGGTGATGACGATGCCCGTGGAGCAGTGCTCCTCCATGATCTTCTTCGTGCCCAGCTCCGCGGCCTCCTGCATGGAGATCTCCTGTGGAAACCAGGGCGTGGTCACCATGCGGGGATTGCCATCCTCCTCGGCGCCGATGGCGCCCGGGATCAGGTAGCCCACAGAGTCAATCATCCTGACCGACAGCGTCGCTTTGCCGTCGGGAGAGATGGTCACGGCCTCCTCGGGGACGAACTTGGGCTCGGCCGTCATGATGGTTCTCCCAGAGGCGCTCTGGGGCAGCTCGTCGCGGGCACGCTCCCGCTGGTAGACGTTTTCGATGTGGGGAATGACCAGCGTCTCCATCACCCGCTTGACAAAGGTGGACTTCCCCGTCCGCACGGGACCCACCACCCCGATATAGACATCGCCGCCGGTGCGCTGCGCCATGTCCTCATATAAATTCGTGGCTGTACCCAACATTTCCGTTCCTCCGTTTCCAGAATACTTGTACCATATGTCTATGCCCGGCACATGGGGTGTATGCCTGGGTTTCTCCCACGGCTGTAAGTACGTGAGTACGGAGTGCGTACAGAGGATTTTGCCTCCTCTGTACGCACGCGAGCCCAGTCATTGCAAGGGTTTGCGGGCTTTTGAGTACGTAAGTACAGTACATATTATAAAAAATATAAAATATAAAATATACCATTACAAATTTGCCATATATCACGCACTCAATATACTCACCCACACGACAAGAGCGGCCGCCCCTACAGCGCGGTGCACCACCGGCCTTGGTGTAGGGGCGCATTGTATATGCGCCCGGGCAGGCGCCTGCGAAATGATGGCTGCCACGGGCGGATATTTAATCCGCCCCTACAGGGTGCGGTGGAAATTTCGACTGCACTCTGCCTCGCCAAGCGGCCTGATACCGGCGGGCGGTGCGAATAACGGGCGGCCATCAAGGCCGCCCGTCAGCGTGTCGAAAAAGTATTTTCGCCCCGCTGTGCGGATTTTGAAACTTTTTGAAAGTTTCAAAATCCTGTTGATTGAACGCGCGGTGGGCTTTTTGCCCCCCGCACACACCCCCCGCTGCTCTGTCTAGG
>DVGD01000090.1 GCA_018712905.1 Candidatus Avoscillospira stercoripullorum
TTGCGCGGCGTGGTGAATTTATCAAACTGTACCACGTGGGCGTTCTGGGTGAAGTCCACCTCCAGCACCGTCCCGGTGCCGAAAATGGCATGGCGCACCCGCTGCCCCGGGGCGAGGGCTGCCTGCTGGGCTCCTTCCTTCAGGGCGCTGGCGGCGATGTAGTCCCGCGCCTCCCGGACTAGCTCGTCCGGCAAGGGCTCGGAGAAGGTGAGCAGCGCCGGGTCGATGTCCAGCAGGAACCGGGAGGGATAGCGGGGCGAGCCGTCGAAGTTCCGCCCGTCGGCCTCGGAGAGGTAGAGCCCCTTCTCCGCCCGCGTCAGGGCCACGAAGCAAAGCCGCCGCTCCTCCTCCATGCCCGGGAGGGTGCGCACCTTTTTCGAGGGGAAGATCCCCTCGTTGAGGCCGCAGAGGAATACATAGGGAAACTCCAGCCCCTTGGCCGCGTGGACGGTCATGAGCTTTACCTTGTCGCCGGGCTCTGCGGCGTCGGCGTTGGTGAAGAGCGCCACGTGGGAGAGGTAGTCCTCCAGGGTGGCCTCCTCGCCGCAGGTGGTTTCGTAGTCGTAGACCGACTGCTTGAGCTCGGCCAGGTTGTCCAGCCGCTCCTGGCTGCCCTCGGTGCGGAGCATGGCCTCGTAGCCGCTCTCGTGGAGGATGGCCGAGAGCACCTCGGAGACGGGGCGGCCGGAGAGTCCGTCGGAAAAATCGTCGATGAGGGAGAGAAAGGCGCCTGCCTTGGTGCCCTGGAAGAGGGGCGCGTCGGCATTCTGGCGCAAGGCTTCGTAGAGGGAGCAGCCGTGCTCGGCGGCGTATTCCTCCAAATAGGCCATGCGGCGCTTGCCCAGGTTGCGCTTGGGGCGGTTGGCCACCCGGCGGAAGGAGAGGTCGTCCCGGTAGGCGATCATCCTGAGGTAAGAAAGGGCGTCCTTGATCTCCGCCCGCTGGAAGAACTGCACGCCGCTATAGATGGTATAGGGCACCTTCTCCCGGAGCAGCGCCTCCCCCACTGCCCGGGAGACGTAGTGCGCCCGGTAGAGTACGGTCATCTCCCGGTAGGGGATGCCCGCTTTTTTGAGCCCTTGGATCTCAGAGACGATCCACTGCGCCTCCTCGTCCTGCGTTCTCGCGAAGTGGCACACCACCGGTGCGCCGGAGGGCAGGGTGGGGCGGAGGGACTTTTCAATGCGGTGGCGGTTTTTGGCGATGAGGGAGTTGGCCACGGCCAGGATTTCCGGCGTGGAGCGGTAGTTTTCCAGCATCATCACGGTCTTCACATGGGGAAATGCCTGGTCAAAGTCCAGAAGATACCGCACATCCGCGCCGCGCCAGGTGTAAATGGTCTGATCCGGGTCGCCCACGATGAAGAGGTTCTTGTGGTAGCCGCAGAGTACCTCCATGAGCCGGTATTGGATCTTGTCAATGTCCTGAAACTCGTCGATCATGATGTAGGAAAGGCGCTCCTGCCACTTTTGGCGGATCTCCGGGCAGGTTTCGAAGATGTAGAGGGAGAAGGTGAGAAGGTCATTGTAGTCCAATCCGAAGCACTTCTTCTCCTGGTAGAGGTAGCCGTAGAAGATGATGTCCTTGGGGCGCTCGGCCTTTTCGTACTTTTCCCGCAGGGTGTCCAGGGAGAGGGTGATGAGATCCAGGTAGTAGTCGGGGCGGTGCACCAGCTTTTCCATCTCGATCATGTCCCGCGCCGCCGCGAAGGTCATGTCCCGCAGGGAGAGGCCGCGCTCGTCGTAGATGAGCTGGAGCATGGCGTCGATATCGCCGTTGTCCAGCACCAGAAAGCGCTTGGGGTACTGCACGGCGTAGCTGTCCTCCTGGAGGATGGACACGCAGAAGCCGTGGAAGGTGTTGATGTAGCCGGTGTCGTTGTCGCCGGTGAGGGCGTGGATCCGCTGGCGCATCTCCAAGGCAGACTTGTTGGTGAAGGTGACGCAGAGAATGTTCCCTGGGAGAATGCCCACCTCCTCCACCAGGTAGGCAAAGCGCCGGGAGAGCGCCCGGGTCTTGCCGGTGCCCGCGCCGGCCACCACCCGGATAAAGCCCTCGGTGGCCGTCACCGCCTGGCGCTGGGCGTCGTTGAGGGTTTGCAGCAGCTCCATGCCCGTTCCTCCTTTTTCTGATTGAAACCATTATACCATGCCCGGCGCAGCCCCTCAACTCGCAAGGGGAAGCTGTGTGGGGTTGTTTCTAGAACAAATGTTCTAAAATCGCAAGAACGGCGGATTTCGACGGCTTTTTCCGGGGTTTTCCGGGGCAAAAATCGGGTGAGAGGGATTGCAATTTTTTTGAAAATCTAGTATAGTATAGCCAAGTGGAGCAAAATGGTGTGAAATAGATGAAAATGGAGCGAGGTGAGACCCTGTGGTCGGAAAATACAGACATAACGTAGACCCCAAGGGTCGCCTGTTCGTCCCCGCCAAGCTCCGGGAGGAGCTGGGCGAGAGCTTCTATGTCACGTTGGGTCTCGAGCACTGCCTGAGCGTCTATACCGAGGCGGGCTGGCAGGCCATCGTGGACAAGTATAACGCCCTGCCCATGTCCCAGGCGCGGAAGATGCGCTTTCTCTTTGCCAACGCCGCCAAGTGCGAGCCGGACAAGCAGGGGCGCTTCCTCATCCCCACGGAGCTGCGGGACTATGCCGGCTTAAAGGACGAGGTCATGTTTGTCGGCCTGGCCGGTCACGCTGAGATCTGGGACAGCGCCACCTACGACGCCCTGGAAGCTGAAACCCTCACGCCGGAGTATATGGCCTCCGTGATGGAGGAGCTGGACTTCTGATGGCGTTTGTACATCAATCTGTATTGCTGATGCCTGCCGTGGAGGCGCTGGCCATTCGTCCCGACGGCATCTATCTCGACGGCACCCTGGGCGGCGCCGGACATTCCTATGAAATTGCCTCCCGCCTCACCACCGGCCGGCTCATCGGCCTGGATCGCGACGAGGTAGCCTTGGCCGCGGCCAGGGAGCGTTTAAAGCCCTTTTCCGACCGGGTGACGCTGGTGCACAGCAACTTCCAGGCGCTCTCTGCCGTCTTGGACGACCTCGGCATTGCCAAGGTGGACGGGATGCTCTTCGATCTGGGCGTCTCCTCGCCCCAGCTGGACGACAAGGAGCGGGGCTTTTCCTACATGGCCGACGCGCCGCTGGACATGCGCATGGATCGAAGCGAAGGCCTCACGGCCTACGACGTGGTCAACACCTACGACCAGGAATCCCTCAAGCGCATTCTCTACACCTACGGCGAGGAGCGCTACGCGCCCAAGATCGCCGCTGCCATCGTCAAAAGACGGGCGGAAAAGCCCATTGAAACCACCCTGGAGCTGGCGGAGATCATCCGCGCGGCCATGCCGCCCCAGGCGCTTCGGGAAAAGCAGCACCCGGCCAAGCGCAGCTTCCAGGCCATCCGCATCGCCGTCAACGACGAGCTCACCGCCGTGGAGCGGATGCTCGCCTCGGCCATCGACCGCCTCAATCCCGGCGGGCGCCTGGCGGTGATTACCTTCCACTCTCTGGAGGATCGCCTGGTGAAGTCGGCCATGCAGGAGGCGGCCAAGGGCTGCATCTGCCCGAAGGAATTTCCCGTGTGTGTCTGCGGGAGAACGCCAAAAGTCAAAATTCTCACCCGCCACCCCATCGTCGCAGACGAGGCCGAGCTGGCGGAAAATCCCCGCGCCAGAAGCGCCAAGCTCCGGGTGGCGGAACGGATCTAAGGAAAGGAGCCGCACATGGCAAGAGACTGGCAGGACAGCGAACTCTATAACGGCTCCGCTGCCTATCAACTTTATCCCGATTACCAGGGCACCGCCGCCCCGGAAATCGAGCACCAGGGGCTGCCCGAAGAGCGGCGTCTGCCCCAGAAGAAAAAGCGCGTCAAGGCGAAATCCGCCGTGTCGCCCTTTGCCGTGGTGGGACTGGCGGTGGTGACGTGTCTCATCATCCTGGTGGTCTTCGGCTACGTACAGCTCTACGAGGCCAGCGAGCAGGTGAGCACGCTGGAGAGCCAGCTTTCCAGCCTCCAGGAGGATCAGGTGGTGCTGGAGAGCCTCTATGAGGAGGGCATCGACCTTCCCTACATCGAGGAGCGCGCCGCGGAGCTGGGACTTTCCCTGCCCACCCAGGAGCAAACCGTCTATCTAAACCTCTCCGGAGACGATCAAGCGGAGATCTATGCCTCAGAAAGCACCAACATCTTCCAGCGCATCATCCAGGCCATTGAGCGGAGCGCCAGGGGATTGGTGGAATACCTGTCCTGAGAACCCATACACTGTACCAGGCGGGGCGGCGGAGTCGCCGCCCCCCTTTTTTCATCGGTAGCCGCCTGGCGGCGGAAAGGATTGAACCATGGCACGAAACAATATCCGTCCCTTTCCCAGGAGGAAACGGCAGAAGGGAGACGCGCGGGAACGGGCGAACCGGCTGGTGCTGGGGCGCACGTTTGTTTTGCTGATTCTATGCGGCATTGTCCTCTTCATTCCCCTGGTGGCCACGCTCTACCAGCTGATGATTGCCGATCACGACCAGTATGAAGAGATGGCCATTCGCAACCAGACCAGAAGCACCACTCTCACCGCGTCCCGGGGCGTGATCTACGACCGCAATATGAACATTCTGGCCTCCTCGGCCACGGTGGAGACCATTTTCATCGATCCCAACTATCTGGAGAGCTGCATCGAGGCCGAGAATGAAAAGCGGGAGGCGGGGAAGGAATATAATCCGGCGGTGTCCATCGACTTCATCGCCACGGGGCTTGCCGACCTCTTGGAGGTGGACGCGGACTTTGTCCGGGAGCAGGCCGCCCAGACCCAGTATTACTACCGCGCCATCAAGCGTAAGGTGCCCGAGGAGACGGCGGAGAAGGTGCGCGAGTTCATCAATGACAATGAGCTCACCGGCATCATCAATCTGGAGCTCGACTCCCGGCGCTACTATCCCTACGGCTCCATGGCCGCCCAGGTGCTGGGCTTTGTGAATTCGGACAACGTGGGCGGCGAAGGCCTGGAGGCCTACTACGACGCCACCCTCACGGGAAACGCCGGCGCGGTCATCACCACCAAGGGAAACCGCGGCACCGAGATGCTCTATACCTATGAAAAATACTACGACGCTTCCGACGGCAATTCCCTGGTTTTGACCCTGGATATGACGGTGCAATACTATCTGGAGAAGAACCTGGAGGAGGCCATCGAAAAGTATGATGTGCGCAACGGCGCCTTCGGCATCGTCATGAATGTCAACACCGGCGAGGTGCTGGGCATGGCCACATTGGGAAGCTACGATCCCAACAATCACCAGGAGATCTACGACGAGGAGCTCCGGGA
>DVGD01000091.1 GCA_018712905.1 Candidatus Avoscillospira stercoripullorum
ATACCACCCTCACCGGGGCGGTCTATGAGGAAAAGCCCGAGGAGATGACCCACCTCAAAAGTGACGTTTTGGTGGATAAGACCCACCCGCGTATCGCCTTTCGAGGGGCGGTGGATACCCTGGAGGCGGAACTCCTCCTCGCGGCGCACCTGGCGGTGCAGGAGCAGGAAAAGCGGCTGGCGCAGGATCTTACGGAGACCCTCGCCCTGGTGCGGCGGCTCATCCGCTGCGACGTACTGGACGAGCCGGTGGGCAATTTCAATCTCTGCGGCCTTTCCGAGGGGGAGCTGCGCCGCCGCAGCCACCTGCCCCAGCAGTATTATGACCAGCCCCACTTTATGCCCGAGCCAACAGACAGCCGCCTTCTCTTAAAGCTCAACCGCACCCGCACCATGGCGCGGCAGGCGGAGCTGGCGGCCTGCCGCGCCTTCCGGGACGGGGAGGGGCGGTGCACCCGGCGGGACATCGTCTGCGCCCTCAACCGGGTGAGCAGCACGGTGTATCTTCTGATGATCCAGCGAAAGAAGGAGGAATCCCATGGATGAGCAAGCCGAGGCCATCACCAATATGCTCTCCAGGCGGCTCTTCGTGGAGCTGGAGGCGTCGGGGCGCCACGTCCATGTGACGAAGGAGCAGGCCGTGGCACTCTTCGGCCACGATCTGACGCCCCGCCGCCCCCTCTCCCAGCCGGGACAGTACCTGGCGTCGGAGCGTGTGACGGTGAAAACAGACAAAGGCGAGATCGCCCGGGTGGCGGTGCTGGGGCCTGCCCGGAAGGAGGGGCAGGTGGAGATTTCCTATACCGACGCCGTGGCCTTGGGGGTCACGCCGCCGGTGCGCCTATCCGGGGAGCTGGAGGGCACCCTGCCGGTGACGCTGGTGGGGGAGAAGGGCAGTGTGACGCTGCCCCGGGGGCTCATGGTGGCCAGGCGCCACATCCATATGACCCCTGCCGACGCTGCCCTCCAGCACGTGTCCGACGGAGAGGTGGTGCGCCTGAAAGCCCTCACGCCCCGGCCGGTGATCTTTGAGGACGTGGTGGTGCGGGTGAGCGAACAGTTTGCAACCTACGCCCACCTGGACTACGACGAGGCCAACGCCTGTGGCTTCCACCGGGGTGACCTGGGGATGATCCTCCGGTGACCCTGGATGAGCTCACGGCGCTGGTTGCCCGTCGGCTGGAGGGAAAGCCCAGGGCGCTGCTCCTGGGGGCGCCGCCCCCGGCGGATCAATTTGATTATGTAAACGATCCGCCCTACGAGGCGGTGGTGCTGGGGCTATTGCCGCCGGGGCTTTTGCTGCAAATGCCCACAGAGCCGGTGTGCCGGGCGCTTCTTTCGGGCATGCCGGTGTATCTCTGGGCAAACCAGCCCTACCGGCGATGGCTCCATGGCAAGCTCCTCCAGCGGGAGCTGCGGGAAGCTCAGGCGCGGCTCATCCGCCTGGGCGCCCGGGAATGGAGAGGGGAGACGGTATGATATTGGGACAGGTCACCGGCGCTGTCTGGGCGACGCGCAAGTGCGCCGCCCTCCAGGGGCAGACATTTCTGGAGGTGCGATATCCCGGCGGCACGGTGGTGGCAGCGGATCTGGTGGGCGCCGGCCTGGGGGATCCTGTGCTGGTGACATTGGGCAGCGGCGCGCGGGCGGGGCAGGAGGCCATGCCCCTGGACGCTGCCATCGTGGCCATTTTGGACGAGGAGACAGGAAGGAGAGACAGCCATGTCCATCCATGAGATCGTGCTCTATCTCATGACGATCTTTTTGATTCTCGGTGCGGTGGATCGCATCTTCGGCTCCCGGTTGGGGCTGGGCGCGGAGTTTGAAGCGGGAATTTTGAGCTTCGGCTCCCTGGCGCTGTCCATGCTGGGGATCATTGTCCTTGCACCGGTGCTGGCGGACGTGCTTCGGCCGGTGGTGGTGCCCGTCTATCGGTTTCTGGGCGCCGACCCGGGGATGTTTCCCGGCTCCATCCTGGCCAACGACATGGGCGGCGCACCTCTTTCCCTGGAGCTGGCAGAGGACAGAAACGCCGGACTCTTCGGCGGCGTCATCGTGGGCTCCATGCTGGGCGCCACCATTGTGTTTTCCGTGCCGGTGGCGCTGGGAATCCTCCCGGCGGAGGATCGAAAGTTCTTAGCCCAGGGCGTCCTGGCTGGAATCGTCACCATCCCCCTGGGGGCGCTGGTGGGCGGATTGGCGGCGGGCTTTGGCCTACCCATGGTGCTTCGAAATCTCCTGCCCATCGCCTTGTTTGCCGTGCTCATCGCCCTGGGGCTTTGGAAGGCCGAGCGGTGGATGATCCGGGGCTTTACGATGTTTGGCAAGGTGGTGGTGGCGGTCATCACCGTGGGGCTCACGGCTGCCATTGTGGAGACCCTTACAGGCTGGGTGGTGATTCCCGGTCTCGCGCCTCTCTCCGAGGGGTATGAGATTGTGGGCAGCATCGCCATTGTCCTGGCAGGCGCCTTTCCCCTGGTGTACGTCCTCACCCGGCTGTTCCGCAAGCCGCTTTTGAAGCTGGGCGGCCTTCTGGG
>DVGD01000092.1 GCA_018712905.1 Candidatus Avoscillospira stercoripullorum
TGCGCCACGCAGTATTCCGCCACATGGTCGGGCACATCCTGCGCCACCACCTCATAGGTGAGGGTGACCTGCTGGGTGGTGGCGGAGGCCACCGCCTTGTTGCCAAAGAGCTTCATGCCCACGGCGGCAACGACAGCCAGCACAATAATAATCACGGCCAGATCGATGAGATTGAGCTTGCCAAAGAGCCGGCCTTTTTCGTCCACGAGTTTCATAAAATCCTCCTGAGAAATGAAAATCTCCCGGTATGTCCGGTATGAGCCATTATACCCCGATTTTGCCTCGCTTTCAACCCCGAAGCCCGCGGAAAAGCGGCGCAGACGGTTGTCTGCGCCGCAAAAGCTCAATATTGCTCGACTTTGATGAGGTTGGTATTGCCGGAGGCGCCGGTGACGCCGCCGGTAATCACGATTCGGTCGCCGGCTTCGAGGTCGATGACGGATTTGGCCAGCTTCTTGGCCGTGTAGAAGAGCACGTCCGTGGAGGGAAGCTCCTCGCACATCAGCGGGGTGACGCCCCAGGAGAGCGCCAGCTTCCGCCAGGTCTTCTCATTGGTGGTGATGCCCACGATGTCCATGGGCGGACGGAACCGGGAGACCATCCGCGCCGTACCGCCGGAGAGGGAGCAGGCGACGATGGCCTTGGCGTGGATATCGATGGCCATGCCGCAGGTGGCGTGGGAGATGGCGTCGGTGATGTTGTGGATCTGGAAGGTGGTGGAGTGGAAGCGCTGCTGGAAGTCAATGGCCTGCTCGGTGCGCTCAGCGATTTTGGCCATGGTGGCCACGGCCTCCACCGGGTATTTGCCCATGGCACTCTCGCCGGAGAGCATGATGGCGCTGGTGCCGTCGTAGACGGCGTTGGCCACGTCGGAGATCTCGGCACGGGTGGGGCGGGGGTTGTAGATCATGCTTTCAAGCATTTCCGTGGCGGTGATGACGCGCTTGCCCATGAGGCGGCACTTAGTGATGAGCGTCTTCTGAATGGCGGGCAGCTCTTCGAAGGGGATTTCCACACCCATGTCGCCGCGGCCGATCATAATGCCTTCGCAGCGGTCGCAGATTTCTTCAATGTTGTCCACGCCGGGCTGGTTTTCAATCTTGGCAATGAGGGCGATGTCGTCGCCGCCGTTGGCATGGAGGAACTTGTGGACAATGTCCAGATCCTTGCCGCAGGAGACGAAGGAGCAGGCGATATAGTCCACCTCATTGGCGATGCCGAAGAGGATGTCCTTTTTGTCCTGTTCGCTGAGGTAGGGCTGGCTGAGGATTTTTCCCGGGAAGCTCATGCTCTTGCGGTCAGAGAGCACGCCGCCGATTTTGGTGGTGCAGTGGATGTCCTGCCCCTGGATCTTGTCCACCTGGAAGGAGAGCAGTCCGTTGTTGAGGAGGATGGTGTCACCGGGCTCCAGGTCGTTGACCAGGCCAGGATAGGAGATGGACACCTCCGTCTGACTGCCTTTCACGTCCCGGGCGGTGAAGGTGAAGGGATCTCCATCCTTCAGCGTAATTTTCCCCTCGGCAAAGGTCTTGATGCGGAACTCAGGACCCTTGGTGTCGAGCATAATGGCGATGGGAAGCCCCAGCGCTTCGCGCACCTTTTTGATGGTGTTCATTTTTTTCAGATGTTCCTCGTGACTGCCATGGGAAAAGTTAAGCCGAGCCACATTCATACCGGCCTTGCACAGTTTGGTCAGTACTTCCTCACTCTCGCTGGCGGGACCAATGGTACAAATAATTTTTGTCTTACGCATAAATAGCCTCCTGGAAATAATATAGCTTCAAAAGAAATGGTGCGGCACCTGCATGTAAAGAAAGTGTAAAGTGCACGCATAAAACACGAAAATGGCCTGGAACGGCACGCCAGGCCACTTTCGATTTTCATTTACATGATTTTTTGATAAGCCTCAATGCCCAGTGCCAAAAGATCGATGGCGCGGGACAGATCCGACTCCTTCAAAACGTACGCAATGCGCACTTCGTTGACGCCCTTTCCAGGCGTTGCGTAGAAGGAGTGGCCGGGAGAGAACATCACGGTTTCTCCGTGGTCTTCAAAGTCGGTGAGCAGCCACTGCTGGAACTTATCCGCATCATCCACCGGGAGCGCTGCCATGAGGTAGAACGCGCCGTCCGGCGTCTCGCAGGTGACGTTGGGAATGGCCTTGAGCTTGCGCATCATGGTATCGCGGCGGCGCTTATATTCTTCCCGCACCTCTTCAAAGTAGGATTTATCAACGGTATAGAGGGCGGCGGCAGCCAACTGGTCGAGGGTTGCAACGGAGAGCCGAGCCTGGCAGAACTTCAGCGCTTCGGCCATGAGCGCTTTGTTCCTGGAAATCAGGCAGCCGATGCGGGCGCCGCAGGCGGAGAAGCGCTTGGAAATGGAGTCGACGATCACCAGATTTTCGCCCGGATCCTCCATGGCGCCCATGGTGACAAGACCTTCGCCATTGTAAGTAAACTCCCGGTAGACCTCGTCACAAATGAGGTAGAGGTCGTGCTCCCGGGCAAGCTCCAACAGCATCTGCCGCTCCTCGGCGGTGAGAATCACGCCGGTGGGATTGGAGGGGTTGGTAATCAGAATGGCGCGGGTATTTTCGTTGATCAGCGGTTCAATGAGCGCGCGATCGGCGTAGTGATAGCCCTCTTCGGGGGAGGTAGGAATGGGACGAATGGAGCCAAATGCAGCGCAGATGAAGGTGGCATAGTTGGGATAGAAGGGCTCCGGGATCAAAACCTCACTGCCGGGATCGAGGATACACTGCATGAGAATGCTCAGCGCCTCAGAGCCGCCGGTGGTGGCGAGGATCTCGCTTTCGTCGTAGTGGGCGCCGAGGCGATCGTAATATGCCTGTACTGCTGCCAGGTAGGAGGGCACGCCGGGAGATTCGGCGTAAGCCAGCACCGGAGAAGCGAAGTTGCGAACTGCGTCGAAGTAGACCTCCGGCGTTGCGATATCCGGCTGACCAATGTTGAGATGGTAGATCTTGCGCCCCTTGGCCTGTGCCTCCACCGCAAAGGGATGAAATTTCCGCATGGGTGAGAGTTCGCAAGCCTGAACACGCTTGGAGAGCTTCATGGATGTACCTCCTTTGGCTGCCTGGGGAACCCTGGCAAAATACGATTAGAAAACATTATACACCATGAAACAGGAATTTGCAATTCCTTCTGCTCTCTTGCAAAAAATTTAGGAGAAGCTGTAGATGGCACCCTGGGGACAGGCCTCCATGCAGGCACCGCAGCCGGTGCACTTGCTCTGATCGATGGAGGCAAGGTTGTTTGCCACGGAGATGGCGCCGCTGGGGCAGACCTTTTCGCACTTTTTGCAGCCGATGCAGCCGGTGGAGCAGGCCTTTTTGGTAATGACGCCCTTGTCTTGGCTGCTGCACTTGACGATGGTCTTCACCGTGACAGGCACCAGGGCAATGAGGTGGTTGGGGCAGGTTCTGGTGCAGATGCCGCAGCCGGTGCAATCGGAGCGGTTGACCCGTGCCAGGCCGTCCACAATGTGGATGGCGCCCTGGGGACAGGCATTGGCGCAGTCGCCGTAGCCGAGGCAGCCATAGGAGCAGGCGCCGTCACCGGCAAACATGAGGTTGACGCCGGCGCAGGTGGTGATGCCGGCATAGTCGCACTTCTTCGAGGAATGGACGCAGCCGCCGTTGCAGCGGACGTAAGCACGCTGCTCCACCACGTCTCCGGCATCCACGCCCAGCACGGCGGCAATGCCGGCGGCGGCATTCTGGCCGCCGGGGACGCAGAGATTGGGCGCCACGCCGCCCTGGGAGAGCGCCTGGGCGTAGCCGTCGCAGCCCGCGTAGCCGCAGGCGCCGCAGTTGGCGCCGGGCAGGCATTCGCGCACTTTGGTAAACGTCTCATCCACGGGGACGGACATAAACTTGGAGGCGGCGACCAGCATGATGGCGGCCAGCAGACCAATGACGGTCACGGCCAAAATGGGAATGAGGAGTTCCATGGTCACGCCTCCTTAACCGAAGAGATTGGTGATGATTCCCGCGAAGCCAAAGAAGGAGAGGGAGACGATGGCGGCGGAAACCAGGGTGATGGGCAGACCTTCAAAGGACTTGGGCGGCTTGGCCACCGCCACCCGGGAGCGGACGCCGGAGAAAAGCACCATGGCCAGGAAGAAGCCCAGGCCGCAGCCAAGAGAGGTGAGCATAGAGTCGAGGAAATTCAGTCCATCGCGGATGTTGTTCACCGTCACGCCCAGCACGGCGCAGTTGGTGGTGATGAGGGGGAGGTAGACGCCCAGAGAGGCATGGAGCGCTGGGAGGTACCGCTTGAGGATGATCTCCACCAGCTGCACCAGGGCGGCGATGACCAGGATAAAGACCACGGTCTGCATGTAGGCGAAGTTGATTTTTCCGGCCAGCAGGTAGTGGTAAATGGGCCAGGTGACGGCGGTGGCCATGAGCTGGACGAAGATAACGGCCAGAGACATACCCGTGGCCTGATCCAGCTTCTTGGATACGCCCAGGAAGGGACAGATGCCCAGGAATTTCACCAGAACATAGTTGTTGGTGATGGCAGCGGTGAGAATGGTCACCAGCATGGCTTTCATTTGCCCTCACACTCCTTTCCCTTGCAGCCTGCCGCGGCAGGACAGCCGGCACAGCCACCCTCCTTGGGGACTTTTTTACCCTTGGTGAGCTTGTTCACCAGGGCGATCATGCAGCCGAAGATGCAAAAGCCGCCCGGCGCCATGGAGAGGATGGAGATGGGATTGTCGCTGAGCCAGGGGATGGGCATGCCGAGGAAGGTGCCGCTGCCAAAGACCTCGCGAATGCAGGCCATGGCCGTGAGCGCCAGGGTAAAGCCCAAGCCCATGCCGATGCCGTCCAGCGCGGAGTCAAGCACCGTATTCTTGTTGGCAAACATCTCGGCGCGTCCTAAAATGATGCAGTTGACCACGATCAGCGAGAGGTATACGCCCAGGGCTTCGTAGAGGCTGTAGGCGTAGGCCTCCAGCACCATGGACACCACCGACACAAATCCCGCGATGAGCACGATGTAGCAGGGGATGCGCACCTGATCGGGAATGACCTTCCGAAGGGCGGAGATGGCCATGTTGGAGCAGATGAGCACCGCCGTAGCGGCCAAGCCCATGCCGATGGCAGCCGAGACAGAGGTGGAGATGGCCAGGGTGGGGCAGGTGCCCAGCACCAGCACCAGCACGGGATTTTCCTTGATGAGACCCCGGATTAAAATGGACAGTTTGGAATGCTTCATCCTCTCAACCCTCCTTTACCAGTGAAAACGCGGTGAAGCAGTCGCGGATGCAACCCTCGTAGGCCGTGGAGGTGATGGTGGCGCCGGAGATGGCGTCCACGCCGGAGAGGCTCTCATCCTGACCCTGGTACTGGCTGGTGTAGCTCTCGTTGGCGGTGAGGCCGCCCAGGGTCTTGGTTTCGCTGGTCACGTCGATGGTGGCCACGGCCACGATGGTTCCGGCAGGGTCGATGGCGGCCATGACGGTGATGTCGCCGTCAAATCCCCGCCCCTTGGCGGTGAATACGTAGCCCACCACCTGACCTGCACCGTCCAACCCCTTGTAGGCCGCGGTGATGGATTCGGGGAGCCCCTCCAGGGCGCAGGGTTCGAACTGCGCAGCCTGGGGGAGTACATCCCGGCGGCTTTGATCCTCCCGCTCCGCTGCCGCGGCGGCAATCACCGGTGCGGTGAAGTGGTTGACCACGGCCAGGGCGGCGGAGATCACCAGGCAAATGGCCACCAAAATGAGAATACTCTTGAGACCTACTTTGCTTTTCATTTCGCAGCACCTCCCAGGGGACGGCTTCTCGTCCATTTGGAGAGATAGGGCGTGAGAATGTTCATGAAGAGGATGGCGAAGGAGACGCCCTCGGCGTAGCTGCCCCACTGGCGGATGAGCACCGTGAAGAGGCCGCATCCCAATCCGAAGAGCACCCGCCCCCAATTGGTGGAGGGAGTGGTGGCATAGTCGGTGGCCATAAAAATGGCGCCCAGGAGGAGACCGCCGGAGAGAATTTGGCATAGGGCGTAGTAAGCTGAGCCGCCCAGCGGCCAGGAGAGAAGGAATACCACGCCCACATATACCACCGTGGTGTGCCAGGAGATGACCTTGCGGATGAGCAAATAGGCAAAGCCGATGAGCAGCGCCAGGGCGCTTACTTCACC
>DVGD01000012.1 GCA_018712905.1 Candidatus Avoscillospira stercoripullorum
TGCCCATCATCGCCACCGGCGGCCCCACCGACGACTCCATCGCCGCCACCATTGCCGCCGGCGCCAACGCCATCACCTGGACGCCGCCCTCCAGCGCCGACATCTTCCGGGGAATCATGGATCGCTACCGCAGGGGACTTCCCTACGAGGAGGAGTGACAAAGGGCTGCCAGAAAACCTACCAACGAGCAGCCATTTGAGGATTTATTGCATTACATTCAACATGCCGCACACCGGAAATTCCAGTGTGCGGCATGTTGGTATATCGGATACGCATTCTATCCCTGTGTAGTTTTCAGACAGTTCCAAGTAACAGGGTTTGCGGCCGTCTCAGCCTTCTTGAAATTGGCGATAGAGGAAGGTCACGGCCTGTGCGCGGGACACGGCCACGTCAGGGCTGAAGGTGCTGCCGCTGGTGCCATTGGTAATCCCGTTGGCCACAGCCCAGGCCACGGCATTGGCATAGTAGGCGTCGGCAGCCACATCGCCAAAGCTGCTGCCAGACGCCGCCGGGGCGCCAGCAGCCCGCCACAGGAAGGTCACCGCCTGCCCACGGGTCACAGCCACATCAGGGCTGAAGGCAGCCGCGCCGGTGCCGTTGGTCACGCCGTTTTGAACCGCCCACAGCACAGCCTCATAATAGTAGTCGCTTTCGCGCACATCGGCAAAGGGGTTGGCGCCGGTGACCGCCGGGGCGCCAGCAGCCCGCCACAGGAAGGTCACCAGCTGTCCACGGGTCACAGCCATATCGGGTGTGAAGGCGGTGGCACTGGTGCCGTTGGTCACGCCGTTTTGAACCGCCCACTGCACGGCTTCATAATAGTAGTCGCTCTCGCTGACATCCGCAAAGGAGACGGTCTGGGCTCCCGGCACCACGGTACTGGGGATGCTGGGGACGCCGGAGCTGCCGGCAATGGTATACCTGGCGGAGGTCACGGCGCTATAGACGCCGTCCTTCACCGCCACAGCCTTGAGGGTGGTGGTCGTGCGGATGGTGATGGCTCCGCCGGTATATAAGATGCCGTTGGCGGCCGAGGGCTCGCTGCCATCGGTGGTGTAGTAAATCACGGCGCCCTCCGTCTCACAGGAAATCTCCACACTCTGGCGGGTGAAATAGGTCCCGCTCCCGCAGGAGAAGACGGGGGCGGCAGGCGCTCCCTCCGCTGTAAAGGCGGCTGCGATGGCAACGTCACTGGCGGGCATGCGGAACGTGCGGCTGCTGCCGCTGCCCGACACGGCCACGGCGGCATCTTCAGCTTCTGTGGCCGTAACAGTCAGCGTGCACAGCTTATAGCCCGCATCGGGGCGAATGGTGAGGGTGATGCTGTCGCCCTTTTTCGCCGTGGCAACGCTGGCTTCAACGGCACCATGCTCCATGCCGCCGACCGTCACCTTGTGGGGCTGGCGATCCATCATCAGCTGATTGGAGGTGCTTGTATTGCAGGGCGCGCTGCTGCCGGCGGGGTAAAGGATGGTTCCCTCCGAAAACACCACCTTGCCCAGTCCACTGTTTGTCAGCTGGCCTGTGAACTCATAGATGTAGTGGCCATTGCCGGTGATCGTCAGGGTCGTCCCCTCGGGTACGGCCAAATCGAGATCGCTTGTGATCCGCCAATCCTCCCGCAGAGTCATGTTTTTTTGCGTGTCCTCCGCAAGGGCGGGCACCGCCAGCAGCGAGACCAGCAGGGTCAGGGACAGGAGAAATAACAAATAACGCTTCAATTTCATCATCTCTTTCCTCCCATCAGTCGAGCGCGTTTTGAATATTCTGTTCATAGTCATGCATTTTGCTCTCATCCAGGCCGATCAGCATGCGGTAGAGCAAGACGCCCGCATCCGCGCGGCTGACCGGCTCATCGGGAGACAGCTTTGTGGCGCTGGTGCCATTTACCATGCCGCAGCTCACCGCATAGGCAAGATACCGCTTCTGGGTATCCTCCAGCCCGTTGGTATTCTCGAAGCGATCGAGAACCGAGGGATTGACGCTGTCCAGATCCAATTCCACGCCTTTTCCGGCAGCGCAGGCCTTCAGGATGTCTGAAATGGCGTCCTTCCGCGCCGCCGTGGCGGTGGGATCAAAGTCCTCGTCTTCGCCGTCAGCCCAGCTGAAATAGCCCTCCTTTATGGCGGCCTTCATGGCATTCTGCACAGATGGGTTGCCCATCACCGCTTGTTCATATTCGCTGAAATCGCCGTTTTCCAGGAACGGCAGGGTAATGTTCTCCAGCTCGCTCGCATCCACCGGGTTGATGCGGTAGAGCAGTACGGCGAACTCATAAAGCGGCAGGCGGTAGTTCGGTTCAAAGGTGCCGTTGCCAAGGCCGCTGATATACCCGGCGTCAAAGCTGTACATCACGCCGTCGTACCACCAATCCTCCATGGTGACGTCGGTAAAAATGGTGGGTGCGCTGCCATATTGCACAGTATAGGCAGAAATGAAGGCACCCATCAGCCGGGTGGCGGCAGCCTTCATCGTTTCATTTCCCCGATACGTCTCTTCGAGCTCCTTGTCGAAGTCGTCCAGGCCGCCAATTTTCGGTTCGGACAGCGCGGCAACCCACGCGTCCCAGATCTCTTCCCCGCTCTTTAGGGCGGTTTCGACCTCCACCACAGTCGAACCGTCGGTATATTCAGTTTCGTCAATCCCGTCATAGGTGGAAAAATCGCTGACGCTGTTCATTGATGTCTCCAGCTGGTTAGACTGGAACGCAACGCAGCGGCGCGCCGCCAGATACATCCAGGCAAAATACGCCTCCGTACCAGGCTTGAGCTGTTCCACAATGGAGCCCAGGCCGCCGCCCACAAAATTGAGCACCCGGTAGGTCAGCACGGCAAAGTCGGCACAGGACACCGTGCCGTTTTCGTCCAGCTCGCCAGCGGATTTTCCGTTGATGATGTTTCGCTCGTACAGATACAAAATGGCAGCCTTTTCACCCGTTGGAATGGCAAATGCCTGGGTGAGGGCGGTGCAGGCCTCCCCGCGGGTGAGATTGCCCTGGCCAGTCAGCGTGGCAGCCACCGCAGTATTTCCCATGTAGGTAAACACCGCGGCCGCCTGCGCCTTCGTCATGGGCTCCAGGGAGTCAGACACCCCCAAATCGCTGCCGTAAATCTTGCACAGCGTCTCTACCGCTTCTCCAGCCCAGGCCGCAGTTCCCTCCTCCGCCTGCGCCGCCGCAGGCAGCAGGCCAAGCAAAAGGAGCAGGCACATTCCGCCGCACAACCATCTCTTGATTCGCCGCATATTTGTTCCTCCTGTTTTGTACGCTCTTCATAGCTAAATACATCGTACTTAGTAATTATAATGTATTGTATTGTTTTCGTCAAGCTGTGCATTGGTTAAACTAATGGCGGGAGGTGAAAAAGCAGCGCATGCGCCAAAAGAAAGAAATCAACGTAGAGCTTGGCCGCCGGGTGCGGAAGGCTCGGGAGGCCGCCGGTCTCACCCAGGAGCGATTTGCCGAGCTGATCGGCATTTCACCCCAGAATGTCTCTTGCGTGGAGCGCGGACTGGCCGGCGTGTCGCTGACGGTGCTGCGGAGGATGTGCGAAATCCTCCACGTGTCCAGCGACTCCCTTTTGATGGGCGAAGCTGCGAGCAATCGCGCAGACGTCATTGCCCATCGCTTGGAAAAGCTGCCTCCCGAGCAATTCCGGGTGGTGCAGGAGGTCATCAACAGCGTCTTGGAGCTGACTGCCCTGCCCGAAGAAAAGCAAGAACCGGAATCGTGATGATGGTATCACGATTCCGGTTCTTTTTGGAATGCAAGCCTGCACAATTTTACGCGGTTAATACGTCCGCACTTCAAAGGCATGGCCGGGGCAGTCCGCCTCCACCAGCTCTGCCTGCGCCTGGGGGACGACCACGATCCCCAGGGCAGGCAGCTGCATCAGAGGGGAAAAGTCCATAATTTCCAGATCCTCCAGCTGAACATAGCTCAGCTGGGGCAAGCCCTCCAGCGGGGAGAGATCGGAAACTCTATTGAAGCCCACGGACAGGGTATAGAGCCGCGTGAGGGCTTCCACCCCTTCCAGGCTCTCCAGGCTGCCCTTGTGGATTCCCAGCACTTCCAGTCCGGCCATGCCCGTGAGCGCCGTCAGGTTTGCAGCATAGTAGTCTCCAATGGAAAGGGTTTTCAAGTTGACGAGCGTATTGGCCGCCGCTACGGCATTCTCATCGGGGTTCCACAGCTGCAATTCCTCCAGCGCGAGCTGCCGGGTGAGGGGCTCCCAGCTGCCGTCCCGCGGCACGGTCAGCCCAAGCCCCAGCTTTCGGAGCACCAGCCCATCCAAAAAGTCCAGGCTGTCCACGACGCAGACTCCCACGCTGCCGCTGCCCTCCACCCGTAAGTCCTTCAGCCGCGTCAGGCCGGAAAGGACGCTGTAATCCGTGCCAGGATTGCCGCCGAGATATAATGTCTCCACCTCCGACAATGAAGCCAGCGGAGAAAAATCCACGATATTGTTCTCGCACAGCGCCAAAGTAGTCAGGGGCAGACCCTCCAGCACGGAGAGATCCGAAATCTCCTGGCGGCACAGATACAATTCCTGGAGGTTGGGCATATCGGACAGGAGTGCAAGGTCGCTGTCGGTAATATCCCCCAGGGGCAAGTCTCCCTGGAACTGATCGTCAATAAAGCAGCTGGAGCGATAGTCAAACGTCTGCTCCGGGCCGAAGGTATTTTCTCCGACCGCAGCCAGGCGCTGGATCTGCGCCAGCTGGTCGGTGGTGATCTCTCCCTCTGGCTGCATCAGAGCCTGCCGAACCGCAGCCTCCATGGTGCTTGAGGTAAATACGACAGGCTGCCGCTCTGCTTCCGCGGAAGGCAGCGCCCATTTGCCGGTAAAAAGGGCTGCCCCCGCCATTGCGGCCAAAACCGCAAGCAAAATGGCAGCCCAGGCAGCACGGCGGCGCCGCGGCCTCCGTCCGGCCAGTGCCGCCGAAAAGGATGCCGCATCCTGGAAGCGTGCCGCCGGAGAAAAGGCCACCGCCTTCTCCAGCACGCGGCGAAGATAAGGCGAAACCCCCTCCGCCTGCGCCAGACTGTCCCGGTCGTACTGGCCGGTCAGGAGCCAGATCATGGTCATGCCCAGGGCGTAGAGATCGGTGCGCTGGTCTGTCTGGGCATAGCCGTACTGCTCTGGCGCGGCGGTAGTTCTGGTGCCCATGCGGCGCGTATCGGTATCCTTGCCATCCTTGAACTGGCGGGCAATGCCAAAATCGATGAGCCCAATGCCGCCGTCCGGCCGGAGAACAATGTTTTCCGGCTTGATATCCCGGTAGATCACCGGCGGCTGCTGACTGTGCAGGATTTCCAGCACGGCACACAGCTTTCGCCCCAGGCAAACGCATAGCGCCTCGGAGCAGTGCGCTTCCCGCTCCCGCCACTGCTCCAAGGTCTCGCCTGCCAAATAGGTGCGGAGCAGATATCCCCGTCCGTCCTCTTCGAAGCAATCCACAGGCTCCGGCACAGTCCCAGGCAGGAGGGGCGCCAGTGCGGTCAGAATGCGAAATTCCTCCAGCAGGTCTTCCCTGTCTGCTGCGGCAGCTTTCAGCACAAGCCATCTGCCGTCCGATTTTCGCCGCAGCTGCAAGGTCAAGCGTTCGCCCTCTTGATGCGACAGGCAGGAAACTGCCTCGTAGTCGGCGAGAATTCGGCTGGGCAGCGTCAGATTGTCCGGCAGCGGGTTAAACGCAGCTTGAAAACGATCCTGCTCCTTCATTCCAACCCCTCCTCGCCCAATTCGGCCAGAAGCTCCTGTGTTTCGTCCACTGTCAGGCCATGCGTCAGGCCATACAGCACCGCAGCATCCCTTCGGTTACGAGCATACAGCGGCTGCCGCTGTGCAATTTTCAGCAGCCGCTGTGCATCCGCCTCCGCAAGCTTCAGCAGCAGAGACAGCTGAAGCAGGAAATTTCTGGTTGGCCTGCGGGTTCCGTTGAACAGCTGATATCCGTAACTGCGGTCAAGGCGGCAGCCTATCACCACATCCTGCACCGATAATCCGCGGCTGCTCAGCAGCTCTCTCAGATATTCCGTCAGATCAGGGGCGGAAAACGTGGGATCCATCAGCAAGGCAGGTTCCTTGCTTTGGCGGATCTCATGCTCCAATTCCTTTGTTGATTTCATGCTTCACCGCCTCTTTCGCAGCTTGACATTGGCTTTATCATGGCAAACTGAGTCGCCCGGCGCTCTTCAATTGAGCCGCCCAGGGCATCTATTTGTTTTCCCCTCGCGGAGAACAGGTGCGGCGCAATTTTCTGCAGCGCCATCTCTCTTTGGCGTTATTCCGGGAGCACTGCCACCTCGAATGCCTTGAGCGCCAGGCCGAAGGCATCAATTGTGTGGCTGTTGTGGTTGATGACCAGGCGGACAGCTCTGTCCTTCCCCCGGCGCACCACGGTCTCCACGCCCTCGGGGAGCAGTTCATGATTGAGCCCCGCTCTGTCCATGGCCATGGTTAAAACCCGTGTCAGCGCCGCATCGTTCGGTGTGGTGCCCAGGTAGAAGGCCGCGCCCTGGCCGAAGTCGTTGACGGTGATGGCGGCATAGGTGCGGTAGAAGGGGTCGTCATAGCGGTAGAGCACCTGCGCTGTGGTGGGGACAATCATATCCCGGAAGACGCCGGCAGTGGCCTCGTGCTCGCCTGCCAGGGGCAGGCAATCAAACTCCTGGACGCTCTCGGTCTCCTCCACATAGAGCCCCAGCAGCTCGTTCAGATCCACAGGAATGACCTTGCCGAAGACCAGGTTATTGTCCCGATCCTTCACCGCTGTGCGGTAGGTCACCACCACCACGCCGCCGCGCTGGACATAGTCATGGAGGCGTCGGACAAAGTCCTCGTCGGCGATGATCATATGGGGCACCACCACCAGCTTGTAGCCGGAGAAGTCCCGCCGGGCGGGGATGATATCCACCATCTGTCCGCGCTTGAAGAACACGCTGTGGAGCCGCTTCATCTCCCGCTCCACGTTCAGGAGAACGCTCTGCCGCTGGATTCGGAAGGACGCCAGGGAGTCGTAGTCATAGAGCATGGCAATGTCGCTCTTGATGGGCGCGGTGAGCACATCCTCATACTCTTTCACACTGCGGAAAAACGCCTGCGCCTCAAAAAAGCGGCGGCGGGGCACATTGTCCGCGTCCAGAAGGCCGTAGCAGAACTGCTCGGCACCCTTGGTGGCGCCGCGGTAGCGGAAGTAGAGAAGTCCCTCGCAGCCCCGCGCCACGGCCTGCCACGACCACATCTTGGCCTGGTTGGGACGGGGCAGGAAGCCGGTGACGTCGTGCCCCTGGGCGCCCATGATGGCCTCAGTCACCCAGAAGTTCTCCCCCTTCAGGCCGCGGATGTAGTCGAGGCCAAAGGCGATTTCGCTGGGCGGCAATGGCTCCTTCTGGCCGCCCCAGACGGGATAGTTGTTGTAGGCCACCCGGTCGAGGCACGCGGCCACAGCGGAGTAGTCCACGTGCTTTCCTAGGCCGCCGCCGGGGAAGTCGTGGATGACCACCGCCCCGGGGATCTCCCGGCGGAGAATCTCCGCTTGGAAATTGCAGAAGGAACGGATGTTTTCGCTTAAAAACCGCTCAAAATCCAGCCGCAGCGCCGGGTTGTGGGTGGTGATGGTGGGCGCCGGCAGGGGAATCTCGGAAAAATCGTTGTAGGTGTGATTCCAGAAGTTCGTGCCGTAGGCTTCATTGAGGGCGCGGATGTCGCCATGAAAGCGCCGCTGGAGATAGTCCTGGAAGGCTGACCGGCACCGGGGGCACCAGCAGAGGTCGCTTCCCTCATGTCCCAGCTCGTTGTCCACCTGCCAGGCGAGGATGGTATTCTCATCCCGGTAGTGCCGCGCCAGAGCCGTGACAATCTTTTCGCAGTAGCTACGGTAGATGGTGCTGCTGAAGCAGTAGACGTGGCGGCCGCCGAAGGCTCTGGGCGCACCAGTTTCAAACTGGGAGAGAATGTCGGGGTGCTTATGAATGAGCCAGGCAGGCGGCGTGGCCGTGGGGGTGCCGAAGATCACCCGCAGTCCCTTGCGTTTTGCCATGGCGATGACGCGATCAAAGAAGGAGAAGTCATATGCCCCTTCCCGGGGCTCCATGCGGTGCCAGGCAAATTCGCCGATGCGGATAACGTTGCAGCCCAGCTCCACAATGCGCTGAAGATCCGCTTCCATCATGGCTTCCGGCCATTGCTCGGGATAGTAGTCTACGCCAAGTACCATGGTGTGCTCCTCTCGTTTGTCCGTATTTTTATCTATAATTTACTCAATTTTTACGAAAATCAGTGCAGTTTCCGGCGGCCATACCGTCCTGAAAGCGCTCAGCTTTCACACACGCCGGGGGCGCCGACGCTCTCCCGCTCCACATAGACGCAGGGCACCACGGTCTTGAAGGGGTAGGTGCTGCCGGCCAGGGAGGATTCCATGGCCACATAGGCCGCCGCGGCAATCTCGCTCTGGAGCACCCGCACCGCCGAGAGCGGCGGCGAGGCATTGAGGGAGAGCGGCGTATCATTGAAGGCAATCACGCTCATCTGCCCGGGGATGGAGACGCCCTTTCGCTCCAACGCCCGGAGGACGCCGTTGGCAATGGCGTCCGAGGCGATGAACAGCGCCGTGGGCGGCGTCTGCCACGCATCCAGCGCCCGGGTCATCACTTCGAATCCCGCGTTGGAGTTCATGGCACTATCCAGCACATGGGCCGGGTCAAAAACGCCCGCCTCCTGGAGAATGTTGCGGAAATAGTAGAGCCGGGCGTCTAACTTCAGGTTTTTCTCCTCCTGAAAGGTATACTGGCTGCCGATGAAGCCGATGCGCCGGTGGCCTGCCTCCAGCAGGCGTTGGAGCGCCTGGCGCACGCCCAGGTGGATGTTGGGCACCGCGGCAAAGTAGCGCTCGTCGTCCGGCGAGCTGTCCACAAAGACCACATGGCTGCTGTAGCGGTGAAAATCCTCAATCTCCTGGGGGGTGAAGCTGCCGATGGCGAAGACGCCGTCCAGCTCGCTGTCTCCCTGGCAGATAAAATGCCCCGTCTGATCGCGGAAGAGGTTGGTCGTCTCGACGCCCTTGGAAAAGCACATCTTCTCCAGGGCGGATTTCATGTAGAGATAATAGGGATCCTCCAGGATCTGCTCCATCTCAAACATCTGGGCGATACCCATGCGCCGGTTTGGCGCGGCGCTTTCCGCCTTGGCACGGCTGCGGGTGGGCACATAGTCCAGCGCCTTGGCGGCGGCAAAGATTTTTTCCGCCGTCTGGGGTGTGACACTGATGGTTTCATCGTGATTGAGCACCCGGGAGATGGTGGAAATGGAAATCCCCGTCACCCCGGCAATGTCCTTGAGTGTCGCCATGGAGACATACCTCCTGCAAAAGCTGTTTTCGTAAATTATACCAAATATTTTCGAAAAATCAAGGAATAAGACCGCAAAAATACCCGGGCGCGCATGCGCCCGGGTATGGATATTCCACTAATCACGGCGCCCTCAGGCGTCCACTCCGAGATCCTGGCAAATTTCTCCATAGATCTCTGCGGCGGCAGAGCCGGAGAAGTCCCGCGCCAGGGTTTCCTGCCACTTGGCAAGGGTCGCAGTGTCTCGCAGCAGCGTCCCGGCCAAAAGCGCCAGCGCCTCGGGGTTGTCGGCGGTTTTGGCATAGCCCTGGGAGACCATAAAGCGGATGTTGCGCTCCTCCAGGCCGGGGATGACGTTGATGAGGAGCATGGGGCGGTGCTTGTTGACCACCTCCGTGGTGGTGAGGCCGCCGCCCTTGGTGAGAATGAGGTCGGCCGCGTCCATATACTCGTCCATACGCTTGGTAAAGCCCAGCACCCGGAGATTTCTTCCGGCACAGCTGCGGACGATCCGATCCCGCAGCTTTTTGTTGGTACCGCAGACCACCACCAGGCGGTCATCCCGGGTGAGAATCTGGCTCAGCGCCTGGGTGAGCTCCTCCATGGGGCCTGCGCCCATGGAGCCGCAGACCAAAAGTATCACCCGCCCCGTCTCGGGCAGTCCCAGAGCGCGGCGCGCCTGGGGCTGGGGAACCCGGGTTAAAAAGCAGCTGCGCACCGGGATCCCTGTGGGCACCAGCCGGTCTGCGGGGATCCCACAGCGGATAAATTCGTCGGCCAAAAGCGGATGGGGGATGAAATAGAGATCCATATCCGCGAGAGAGACGCCGGGGCTGCAGGTATAGTCCGTGGCCACAAAATAGCCCGGCAGCGTCAGGCCAAATTGCCGCACGGCGGCAGTCATCATGATGGCCGGGAACACATGGACGCAGATCACCGCGTCACATCCCATGCGCTTGACCGCCTCGCTAAATTCCCCGGCGCAGGATTCGCACTGCGCCCGGAGGTACCGGGGCACGTGGTTTTCCTCAAACTTGTACCCCAGGCCGAAGAGCTTGGGCGCCTTGCGGTAGAGGAGCACGTGCCCCTCGCTGATGAGCCGCGCCTTGGCCGGCGGCAAGAATTCCAGGCAGTCGAGCACCGTACAGCCGTGACCGTGGGCGGTAAACTGTTCTTCCAGTGCGGCAGCCGTGGCGTTGTGGCCGCCGCCGGTATTACAGGTGAGAATCAGAATCTGCAAGCCGTTGTTCCTCCTTTAATTTTAGCCGCTCCGCCACCCGCAGGAGCTTGGGACGATTATAGCGCTGGATGATCCAATAGGGCAGATTTAAAAAGATGGCATTGAAGAGCGCCAACAGGAGCCCCATGAGGTTGGGGCAGAGAAGATAGTTTCCCACCGAGAGCACCATCAGCGCGGCGTGTACCGCCTCGGCCACGCAGGTCTCCTGCACCAGCACCATGGCCTCCTCCGATGTCTCCCGCAGACCTACCCGCTTGGGAATCATGTCCGGCATGACCTTGCTCATATCCGGTACCAGTTCCTTCCACTTATGAACCCCCACGCTGCGGTAGATGTTCCCTTCCTTTTCCCAGGCAAAGCTCCGATAGGGAAAGCGCGTGGGGTCAAACCACCGCCGCGGCAGCGCCTGCCCCACATAGTGGGACACCACGCCCAGAACGGCGGTGTAGAGTACGGACAGTCCAAAACCCATGGTATCCTCCCAGTCAGTAATGCTGCCATTATACCCCATTCGAGCCATTCCCGCAAGAAGAGAAATCTTGTGGTGGGTGTAGGCGGCCTGACGGCAGCGGCGGCATGAGGGCATGACGCCCTGCGAGTGCGGTGCACCATCGATCCCGGCTGTAGGGGCGCATTGTATATGCGCCCGGGCTGGCACCTGCGAAATTGCCGCTGCCACGGGCGGATATATAATCCGCCCCTACGGGTGCAGTGGCAATTAGATCGCCTATGATATAGCTTGGGCGCTGAAATGGATTCCATTTCAGCGCCCAAGGACTCACTGTACGATTTCGAAGCCTGCCTCGGTGAGGCGGCGGCGGATTTCCTCAATCTGGGCAAAGTCGCGGGTCTCCATGCCCACGCGCAGGAAGCAGCTGGAGATGGCCATGTTGGGATCGGAGCGCTCATGGCGCACCGAGACCACATTAGCGCCGCACTGGGAGATGATCTCGCTCACGCCCACCAGCTGTCCCGGCTTATCCTCCAGGGCGATGACCAGGTTGGCATTGCGGCCGGAGGTCACCAGGCCGCGGGTAATCACCCGTGAAAGGATATTCACATCGATGTTGCCGCCGGAAACCAGGCAGACCACCTTCTTGCCCTGGATGGGCAGCTTGTGGAACATGGCGGCGGCCACGCTGACCGCACCGGCGCCCTCGGCAATGAGCTTCTGCTTTTCGATCATGGCGAGGATCGCTGTAGCGATTTCGTCCTCGGAGACTGTGGCAATATCGTCCACATATTGCTCAACCAACGAGAACGTGGTGTCGCCGGGGTGCTTGACGGCGATGCCGTCGGCAAAGGTGTGCACCGTATCCAGGGTGATCTGATGTCCCTGGCGGTGGCTTTCAAACATGCTGGGAGCATTGCTGGCCTGGACGCCGTAGACCTTCACCGAGGGCTGGAGCTGCTTGATGGCATAGGCCACGCCGGAGATGAGGCCGCCGCCGCCGATGGGCACAATGACCGCATCCACATCCCGCATCTGCTCGAGAATCTCCAGGCCGATGGTTCCCTGGCCGGCAATGACCTCGTCGTCGTCAAAGGGATGGATGAAGGTGGCGCCGGTCTCCTCCTGGGCTTTCACCGCAGCGGCGTAGGCGTCGTCATAGGCGCCGGCCACCAGCACCACCTCGGCGCCCAGGCGCTTGGTGGCCTCCACCTTGCTGATGGGGGCGGAATCGGGCATGTAGACCACGCTCTTCGCCCCCTGGCGGGTGGCGGCCAGGGCGACGCCCTGGGCGTGGTTGCCGGCGCTGCAGGCGATGATGCCGGCCTTCTTCTGCTCGTCGGTCAACTGGCTGATCTTATAATAGGCGCCCCGGAGCTTGAAGCTGCCGGTCACCTGGAGGTTCTCTGTTTTGAGATAGAGCTCCGCGTCGCTCAAAAGATTGGGCGCGTAAATGAGGTCGGTGCGGCGCGCCACCTCCTTGAGTACGAAGGCTGCATGGTAGATCTTATCCAGGGTGATCATGATCCGGGGACTCCTTTCCGGCTAAATAGTTGATAAATTGCTGGGCGGTGCGTCCTGAGACGCCGCCGTGCCGCAGCTCCCAGCGGTTGGCCAGGGCGAGGAGCTCCTCCTCGTCCACCGGCACGGTGAGCTGCCGCTTGGCCAGCTCCTTGACGATGGTCTGGAACTCCGTGCGGTTGGGGATGGAGTAGTTGATGGCCACGCCGAACCGAGCGGCCAGGGAGAGCTTTTCCTCCATGGTGTCGGAGCGGTGGACGTCGTTTTCATACTCCATGTCGCTGCGATCCTTCCACGTCTCCTTGATGAGGTGGCGGCGGTTGGAGGTGGCGTAGATCAGAATGTTATCCGGCCGTGTCTCCACGCCGCCCTCGATGACGGCCTTGAGGAATTTATACTCCACCTCGTTCTCCTCAAAGGAGAGGTCGTCGATGTAGATGATAAAGCGGTAATTTCTGCCCTTCACCGCGGCAATCACCGCCGAGAGATCCCGGAACTGGTGCTTGTAAATTTCGATCATTCTCAGGCCGGAATCGTAGTATTCGTTGATGAGCGCTTTCACCGAGGAGGACTTGCCGGTGCCCGCGTCGCCGTAGAGGAGGACGTTGTTGGCCGGGCGGCCTTTTACGAAGGCCTCCGTATTCTCCACCAGCTGCTTCTTCTGGAGCTCGTAGCCGATGAGGTCGTGGAGCATGACCTTGTCGGTGTTGTTGATGGGCAAAAATTCCACGCCCCGGCCGTTGTTCTGAATGCGGAAGGCGCGGTTGAGGCCGAACATGCCCACGCCGTAGGCGCGGTAGAAGTCCGTGACCAGGGTGAAGATCTCGTCCTCGTCCTTGGCCTCGGCCAAAAGGCGGCTCAGAGACTGCACCTTTTCGCTGACGGCGCGGTAATAGTGCTTCTCCAGCTTCACCAGGGCATGGTAGTTTGTGATGGTGGAAAAGCAGTCGATTCCAAGATCCTGCTCCAGGGGCGCGAAGTCAAAGTGGAGAAGGCGGCGGAAGATGGCAAAGTCATTCTTGGCAAAGTGATTCACCGACCCGTCCCCCGCACCCACCCGCTCGGCGGTGAGGGAGAAGGAATTCTCATTGGTGAGAAGGACGAAGGTGAGGTAGTTCTGCCAGAGGTTTTCATTGAAGCCGTACTGGGTGGAGAGGTCTAACAGGCGCTTGATCTCGGCATAGATCCGGTGGATGAGCTGGGGCTTATCGCAGGTGCGCGCCTCCCAGTCCCGGTAGATCTCCGAGAGGCGCAGGAGGATGCTGTCCTCCCCCAAGTTGCTGTAGAGCAGTAATTTTGCTGTTTCCCGGTACATCTCACAGCTCCCCGAGGATGGCCTCGGTCATTTCGGTGCAGGAGAGGGACGCCTCGCCGCCGCCGAGATCCGCCGTGCGAAGTCCCCTGTTGAGCACCCGATCCACCGCCGCCTCGATCTCGTCGGCCTCCTTGCCCAGGTCGAAGGAATACCGGAGCATCATGGCCGCCGAGAGGATGGTGGCGATGGGGTTGGCCTTGTTCTGCCCGGCGATGTCCGGCGCGGAGCCGTGGATGGGCTCGTAGAGGCCGCGCTTGGTGCTGCCCAGGGACGCCGAGGGCAGAAGGCCGATGGAGCCGGTAATCTGGGAGGCCTCGTCGGAGAGGATGTCGCCGAACATATTGGTGGTGACCACCACGTCGAACTGGGCGGGGTTGCGAACCAGCTGCATGGCGGCGTTGTCCACCAGCATGTCGGTGCAGCTCACGTCGGGGTATTCCTCAGCGATGCGGTGCACCGTCTCCCGCCACAGGCGGGAGGTCTCCAGGACGTTGGCCTTGTCGATGCTGATGACGTTTTTCCGGCGCTTGCGGGCAGTCTCAAAGGCCACCCGGGCGATGCGCTCGATCTCCATGACGGAGTAGGCCTCGGTGTCGTAGGCCTCGGGGCCGTACTTCCCTTCCCGGCGACCCCGCTCGCCAAAGTAGATGCCGCCGGTGAGCTCCCGCACCATGACCATGTCAAAGCCGTTTGCCACAATGTCCGGCCGCAGGGGGCAGTCCCCGGCCAGCGCCGGGTAGATCTTGGCCGGGCGCAG
>DVGD01000093.1 GCA_018712905.1 Candidatus Avoscillospira stercoripullorum
GGGGGCCCGGCGACCTCACCCGCTACGCCCGGGGCGCCGTGGTGAGCGGCGAGGACGTGGTGCTCTACGCCTGCGGCGGCGACGGCACGCTCAACGAGGTCTTGCAGGGCGCCGCCGGCTTTACCAACGCCGTCCTCACCCACATCCCCAGCGGTTCGGGCAACGACTTCGTGAAGCTCTTCGACGACCCCGCCGCCTTCCGGGACTTGGATCGGCTGCTGAACGGCCGGGAGGTGCATTTGGATCTCATCCGCGTCAAGGCCGACGGCAAAAGCTACTACGCCGCCAACATCTGCTCCATGGGGCTCGACGCCCGCATCGGCACCCAGATCGACCGCTATCGCCGCTTCCCCGGCCTGGGGGGCAAGGGCGCGTACCTGGCCTCCACGGTGGTGAACGTCTTAAAGGGCACCCGCCAGCCCTTCACCATCGACTTTGGAAGCAGGCGCGTCAGCGGCGAGAAGACCCTCATCTGCATCTGCAACGGCAGCTGGTACGGCGGCTCCTTCCACCCGGTGCCCGACGCCCGGGCGGACGACGGCCTCCTGGACGTGCTCACCGTGGACGCCGTAAGCCTGCCCCGGCTGGCCACGGCCATCGGCGCGTACAAAAAGGGACTCTACGCCCGTTTCCCCGGCCTCATCGACCATTGCCGCACCGACGCCCTCACCGTTACCTGCCCTACCCCCCAGGTCATCAACCTGGACGGCGAGGCCGTCACCGCCTGCCGCGCCGCCTTTACCCTTTTACCCCACAACCTGCGTTTTTTGGCGCCGGCGGGGGTTCGGCTCCTGTCGAAGGAGCGCAAAGGGGAGCTATTGGGAGCAATTTGAAGTGTGCCTTAGAAAACCCCGTGCAAAATCATACTGATCGTCTATTTCGCCGGATTTATCTTGAATCCGGCGAAATTTCTGCCTTGAACTATGGGGCTGCGTGCACTATTATATACATGTTAGCACTCCATGGAAAAGAGTGCTAAACCCAGTAGATCGTGGGGCGTTGGCCCCGTCTTGATAATGAATTTAGGAGGCACCAAACTATGAAACTCAATCCGTTGGCCGACAACGTGCTGGTCAAGAACGCCCAGCAGGAGGAGACCACCGCATCCGGCATCATCCTCTCCACCGCCAATAAGGAAAAGTCCCTGATCTGCGACGTGGTCGCCGTGGGTCCCGGCACCGAGGAGCATCCCATGACCGTTAGCGTGGGCGACCGCGTGGTGGTGGGCAAGTACGCCGGCCAGGAGATCAAGCTCGACAACGTGGACTATAGCCTGGTGAAGGTTTCCGACATCCTGGCCAAGGTGGAGTAAGAGGCAAAATGCCCGGTGGTTCCACCCGTAGGGGCGCATTGCATATGCGCCCGGGTAGGCACCTCCCAAATCGCAACTGCACGGGCGGATATATAATCCGCCCCTACAGATGCACAGTAAAACGTAGAAACATCCAAAGGAGATTGAATTTTTATGGCAAAGCAGATTGTTTATGGAGAAGCCGCCCGCAAGGCGCTTCAGTCCGGCATTGACCAGCTGGCCAACACCGTGCGCGTCACCCTGGGTCCCAAGGGACGCAATGTGGTGCTGGGCAAGAAGTACGGCGCGCCCCTCATCACCAACGACGGCGTGACCATCGCCAAGGACGTGGAGCTGGAGGACGCCTTTGAGAACATGGGCGCCCAGCTGGTGCGCGAAGTGGCCACCAAGACCAACGACGCTGCCGGCGACGGCACCACCACCGCCACCGTTCTGGCCCAGGCTATGGTGCACGAAGGCCTCAAGAACGTCACCGCCGGTGCCAATCCCATGGTCATGCGCAAGGGCATTGAGAAGGCCGTTGCCACCGCCGTGGAGGCCATTAAGGGAAACTCTGAAGTCATCAAGGGCTCCGACGACATCGCCCGCGTGGGCGCCGTGTCCAGCGGCGACGAGTCCGTGGGCAAGCTCATCGCCGAGGCCATGGAGAAGGTCACGTCCAACGGCGTCATCACCATCGAGGAGTCCAAGACCGCTGAGACCGGCCTGGAAGTGGTCGAGGGCATGCAGTTCGACCGCGGCTATATCTCCCCCTATATGATCACCGACACCGAGAAGATGGAAGCCGTCATCGACGATCCCTACATTCTCATCACCGATAAGAAGATCTCCACCATTCAGGAGATCCTGCCCATCCTGGAGCAGCTGGTGAAGGCCGGCAAGAAGCCCGTCATCATCGCCGAGGATGTGGAGGGCGACGCCCTGTCCACCCTGCTGGTCAACCGTCTGCGCGGCAACTTCACCTGCGTGTGCGTCAAGGCGCCCGGCTTTGGTGACCGCCGCAAGGAGATGCTCAAGGACATCGCCGTCCTCACCGGCGGCACCGTGATCTCCTCCGAGCTCAACATGGATCTCCAGGACGTGCAGATGAGCGATCTGGGTCGTGCCCGCCAGGTGAAGGTCTCCAAGGACAACACCGTCATCGTCGACGGCTGCGGCGATCCCGAGGCCATCAAGGCGCGTGTGGCGGAGATCAAGGCCACCCTGGCTGTGACCACCAGCGAGTACGACAAGGAGAAGCTCCAGGAGCGCCTGGCCAAGCTCTCCGGCGGCGTGGCCGTCATCCGCGTGGGCGCCCAGACTGAGGTTGCCATGAAGGAGCAGAAGCTCCGCGTGGAGGACGCCCTCAACGCCACCCGCGCTGCTGTGGAGGAAGGCATTGTGGCCGGCGGCGGTACCGCCTACGTCAACGCCATTCCCGCGGTGGAAAAGCTGGTTGCCAAGCTCTCCGGCGACGAGAAGACCGGCGCCCAGATCATCGCCAAGGCGCTCCAGGCGCCTGTGCGTCAGATCGCCGAGAACGCCGGCGTGGACGGCTCCATCGTCTTCGAGAAGATCCGCTCCAGCCGCAAGGTTGGCTACGGCTACAACGCCTATGACGAGGTCTACTGCGACATGATCCAGAGCGGCATTGTGGATCCCACCAAGGTCACCCGTTCCGCCTTGGAGAACGCAGCCTCCATCGCCGCCTGCGTGCTGACCACCGAGTCCCTGGTCACCGACAAGCCCGATCCGGCAGCCGACGCGGCCGCAGCGGCAGCAGCCGGCGGCATGGGCGGCGGCATGTATTGATCCCATAATCGCAACCCCCGGGGCAATCGCCCCGGGGATTTTTGTTTTGTAGGGGTCGATGCATCGACCCGCGGGCGCGCAAGCGGCCAAAGGCTACGGCAAATCCGAGAGCGTGTCTGTAGGGGCGGGCTTTATGCCCGCCCGGAGGGTGCAGCGGCGATTCCCGGAAGGCTTCCCCACAACGGACTGCGG
>DVGD01000094.1 GCA_018712905.1 Candidatus Avoscillospira stercoripullorum
TCTTTTGGCCGCGTATCCTCTATGATGGAAGCATCCAAAGCAAAATCAATCCTATGAGGAGACGATCACAATGAACACAGATAAAATCTTCGCCGAAGCCATCGCCAACGAATACGCCCCCAAGGACACCTCCAAGGTTGTCGCGCTGAGGAAGCTGGATCGGAAGGCGAAAAATCCGGCCAATATCTTCGCCTACAGCTTCGGCATTGGAATGACCCTGATCCTTGGTCTGGGGATGTGCCTTTCCATGCAGGTAATCGGTGGGGGCGGCGTCCTGATGACCGGTGCCGGGATTCTTCTGGGCATTCTGGGGCTGGTGGGCGTCGGGCTCAACTATCCCATTTACAAAAAGCTCCTGCGATCCGGCAAGGAAAAATATGCCTTTGAGATCATGCAGCTGGCGCGGAAAATCAGCGAGTCGGCAGAGTAAACCGAGAGGAGGGCGGCAGATGAATAAGTCCGAAAGCAAATACTTCAATACCGCCCTGCGCATGGATGAGGCGCTCATCGCGCTGCTGGAGAAGAAGGATCTCGAATATATTACGGTGAAAGAGATCTGCCACCAGGCTGGGGTAAACCGCTCCACCTTCTATTTGCACTATGAGTCCATTGCCGAGCTGCTTGATGAAACCATGGAGATGATTAACCAGCGCTTTCTCTCCTATTTTCCCCAGGAGGAAGAAGCTGTGCTGGGCGATCTGGAGCACCGGGAGCTGAATGATCTGGTGTTTGTTACCCAGGAATACCTGCTGCCCTATCTCCGCTTCATTCAAGACAACAAAAAGGTCTACCGCGCGGCCTTCCGCAATCCAAGCAGCATGCAGGCCAATGCCCGGTACGGGGTGCTCAAGCAGCGCATTCTGGATCCCATCCTGGAGCGCTTCGAGATTCCCGCCGCCCGCCGCCCCTATTACATCGCCTACTACGTGGAGGGAATCGCCGCCATTGTAAAGGAGTGGCTGCGGCACGACTGCGGAGATTCGGTGGAGATGATCGCCGCAATCATCGAATCCTGTGTGCGCCCCAAGGAGATCCATCATGGACAATAGCGGAAGAGTCGCCCGTTTCCTCCAGGCCTGGCGGGAGGACTACATCTACCAGACCTTGGCCGGCGCCGCCATGTCCTTCGGCATTACGGTGCTCTTTGCCCTCTACCACGGATATCTGGGGCTGCGATATGGATCCGTGTGGCACGAAAGTATTGGAATATTCTATCTTCTGCTCATGGTGATCCGGGGCAGCATCCTCCTGACAGAGAAACGCAGCCAAGTGCGCGCCCAGGCAGCGCAGCATGCATGCCGCCAGCGGACATTTCTCATCAGCTCCATCTTGCTGCTGGTGCTGGATTTGGCGCTCATTGCGCCCATTTCCATGATGGCGGTGCTGGACAAGCCTGTCTCCATCGGGCTGATCCCCGCCATCGCCATGGCAGCCTATACCACCTGGAAGATCACCATGGCTTCCATCCACGTGGCTCGCCAGCGGCGCCGCCCCAGTGGAAACATTCTAGTGGCAGAGCTTCGGACGGTCAACTTCATCGATGCGCTGGTGGCAATCCTGACGCTGCAAAACACGTTGATCATGGTAAACAAACATGCAAGCGGCAAAAACGCCATGCTTCCCCTGTCCGCCGCCTCCAGCGCCGTAATCTATGCAGTCATCGTTTGCATCACGGTGCGGATGCTGTGGAAGGGGTTAATGGAGAAAAAATTCCCCTGATGATATCCCAATGACCATCTCGCATTTGAGGTAAGACCCCAGGCTTTTCTCTGGGGTCTTACCTTTTATTCTTTTTAGATATAGTTTTAAGGTATAATAAATCATTCAACATAGGCATTTGTTATCTTATATCCTGCGTGCTACAATATGATTAGAATGCAACATAGGAGGAGGAACGCCAATGAACAAGAAGGTTTTGGTGATCTCCACGAGTCCCCGAAAAGGCGGCAACTCCGACACCCTGGCGGATTTCTTCATCCAGGGTGCCCGAGAGAAAGGGCATGCGGTGGAAAAGGTCACGCTATTCGACAAGCAGATCGGGTTCTGCAAAGGATGCCTGACCTGCCAGTCCACCCAGAAGTGCATCATCCAGGACGACGCCAATGCTATTATTGAGAAAATGAAAGAAGCGGATGTGCTGGTGTTTGCCACTCCCATCTACTATTACGGGCTGAGCGGACAGATGAAAAGGGCTACTTCGACGCCGCCGACAGCGCCGACGCCCGGTACGAGACCAAAAAAGCCCTCAACGCCCAGCGAACCAAGGACTATCAGTCCGGCACGTATGCCCGGGCAGGCGGCGTGGTGGATCCGCTGCCGGAGGATGCGCCCTTCTTTGTGAAGGACTACTACGATTACTACAAAACTCCCCGAGGCTATACCGAGCGCTCCCTCAACTCCAATGCAGGCTGGAACGTGACCTCTTCCCTTTCCTTTTTGAACATGCCCATCCTGCGCTATTCCAACGAGATCCGCAGCGCCGTTTTGGTCATCCACGGCGACAAGGCGCACTCGTGCTATTTTAGCAAGGACGCCTTTGCCGATATGGTGCGAGACAACCCCTACGCCGGAAACAAAGAGCTGCTTCTCATCCCCGGCGCGGTGCACACCGACCTCTACGATCGCAAGGACATCATTCCCTTTGACAAAATTCAGCAGTTTTTTCAGCAATCTTTCCATCAGGAGGCGTAACCCATGGCAGTGAAACAGACGGCAGGACGGGACGCCTTGGGCGCGTTTGCGCCCAAGTTTGCCCAGCTCAACGACGATGTGCTCTTTGGCGAGGTCTGGAGCCGGGAGGATCAGCTCTCTTTGCGGGATCGCTCCCTGGTGACGGTGGTGGCACTGATGGCCCAGGGGCTGGTGGACAGCTCCTTCCAGTACCACCTGACCACCGCCAAGCAAAACGGCATCACCCGGCGGGAGATTGCCGAGATTCTCACCCACGCGGCCTTCTACGCCGGCTGGCCCAAGGCCTGGGCGGCCTTCCGCATGGCCAAGGAGGTCTGGGCGGAGGACGACGCATCAGACGCAAAAGCACAGCACCAGCGGGAGATGGTCTTCCCCATCGGTGCGCCCAACGACGGCTTCTCGCAGTATTTTGTGGGGCAGAGCTATCTCCAGCCCCTTTCCACCAGTCAGGTGGGCGTGTACAACGTGACCTTTGAGCCGGGCTGCCGGAACAACTGGCACATCCACCACGCCAAGCAGGGCGGCGGGCAGATTCTCATCTGCGTGGCCGGCCGGGGCTGGTACCAGGCCTGGGGGCAGGAAGCACAGGCGCTCAAGCCCGGCGACGTGGTCAACATCCCCGCTGGCGTGAAGCACTGGCACGGCGCAGCGGCCGACAGCTGGTTCTCCCACCTGGCTGTGGAAGTGCCCGGCGAAGGCTGCTCCAACGAATGGCTGGAAGCCGTCTCCGACGAAGCATATGGCAAGCTGGGCTGAGCGCCGCCCGCTGCTGATCCATAAGCCAGCGTGTCGAAAAAGTCTTTTCGCCACGCTGTGCGGATTTTGAAACTTTCAAAAAAGTTTCAAAATCCTGTTTGATTGAACGCGCGGTGGGCTTTTTGCCCCCCGCACACACCCCCCGCTGCTCTG
>DVGD01000095.1 GCA_018712905.1 Candidatus Avoscillospira stercoripullorum
GTTCAGCGGCTGGCAGAGGAATTTCTCGCCCATCCCACGGCCATTGTGGCGCCGGCAGCTGAGGGACGGCGGGGCAATCCCTGCCTCTTCCCGGCGGAATTTTTCCCTGCGCTGCGCGCCCTCACCGGCGACCGTGGCGGCGCGGGGATCATCCGCGCCAACCAGCAGCGCCTGCGCCTGGTGGAGGTGCCGCCGGAGGGACTCCTTGATGCCGATACACCGGAAATTTTGGCCGCACTGAGCCAAAATTCCCGGTAAAAATGGGAAAAACCATTTGACAAACGAAATTCCCGTTGATATAATAGATCAGCCGCGTCGAAGAGGCAGAAGTTGAGGTATGCCCTCACGCCTCCAGAGCGAGTCTACAACAAAGGTAGGTGCAAAGAAAATGCAGGCAGTTATCGTGACCGGCGGCAAGCAGTACAGCGTCAAGGAGGGCGACGTCCTCTTCATTGAGAAGCTGAACGCTGAGGCCGACTCCACCGTGACTTTCGATCAGGTGCTGGCCGTGGTTGACGGCGAGAACTCCAAGTTCGGTACCCCCGTGGTCTCCGGCGCTTCCGTGGAGGGCAAGGTGCTCAAGAACGGCAAGGGCAAGAAGATCACCATCTTCAAGTACCGCTCCAAGAAGGACTCCAAGTCCAAGCAGGGTCATCGTCAGCCCTACACCAAGGTGCAGATCGAAAAGATCTCCGTGTAATGACTAGAGTTGAATTTTTCGATCAGGACGGGCGAATCACCGGGTTCACCGTCTCGGGTCACAGCGGCTATGGCGAGGCTGGGACGGACATTGTCTGTGCCGCCGTCTCCACCGCCGTGCAGTTTGCCGAGTGCACCATCTCCGATGTGCTGGGCAACCGTGTGAAAACCAAGGTGAATGAAGAAAAAGCCCGTATCACCCTGACCCTTCCCGCCCAGTGCGAGGATGAGGATGCGGTACAAGCCGTCCTCACCGGCATGATGCTCACCCTCTGTGAGCTGCGGGATCAGTATCCGGATTATATCGAAGTTATGGAGGTGCAAAACGATGCTGAGAATTAGCTTTCAGTTCTTCGCGCATAAGAAAGGCGGCGGTTCCACCAAGAACGGCCGTGATTCCGAGTCCAAGCGTCTGGGCGTGAAGCGCGCCGACGGTCAGTTCGTCCTGGCCGGCAACATCCTGGTTCGCCAGAGAGGCACGCATATCCATCCCGGCACCAACGTGGGCATCGGCAGCGACGACACCCTCTTTGCTCTGGTGGACGGCAAGGTTCGCTTTGAGCGTATGGGCAAGGATCGCAAGAAGTGCTCCGTGTACGCGGAACAGTAATGGGATCGAGGGGCGCTGCATGGCAGCGCCCTTTTTGTCATAATTTGGGTATCTGGCGGGAACGAATACACGTTGGCTTCCCATGTAAACCGTAGGGGCGCGCATTGCGCGTCCGCCAGGCGGCGCACCGGCTCCCAGACAATGCCCACCCTGTATATCAGAAACCCCATTCATCGGAGAAAGGCTATTAAAATATGTTTGTCGATCAAGTAAAAATCACCGTGAAGGCCGGTAACGGCGGCAACGGCGCCGTGGCCTTTCACCGGGAGAAGTACGTCGCCCAGGGCGGCCCCGACGGCGGCGACGGCGGCAACGGCGGCAGCATCGTCCTTCGGGTGGACGACAATCTCTCCACCCTGATGGACTTTCGCTATAAGCGAAAATATGTGGCTGCCAACGGCCAGGACGGCCAGGGCGCCCGCTGCCGGGGCAAGAACGGCGAAAATCTCATCGTCCGGGTGCCCCGGGGCACCGTGGTGCGAGACGCTGAGACCAACGAAATCATCAAGGACATGTCCGATTCCGAGGACTTCGTCCTCTGCAAGGGCGGCCGGGGCGGCTGGGGCAACAAGCACTTCGCCACCCCCACCCGGCAGGTGCCCCGGTTTGCCAAGGCGGGGCTTCCCGGTGAGAGCCACGAGGTGGTGCTGGAGCTGAAGCTCCTGGCCGACGTGGGGCTGGTGGGCTTCCCCAACGTGGGAAAATCCACCCTGCTCTCGGTCACCTCCAACGCCCGGCCGAAGATTGCGAACTACCACTTCACCACGCTCTATCCCAACCTGGGCGTCATCTACGTGGAGGAGGGCGTCTCCTTCGTCATGGCCGATATCCCCGGAATCATCGAGGGCGCGTCGGAGGGCTTGGGTCTGGGACACGACTTCCTCCGGCACATTGACCGCTGCCGTCTCTTAGTTCACATTGTGGACGTCTCCGGCAGCGAGGATCGCGACCCGGTGGAGGACTTTGAAAAGATCAACCAGGAGCTTGCCCAGTACTCTCCCGAGCTTGCCAAGCGCCCCATGCTGGTGGCGGCCAACAAGCTCGACCTGATCCCAGAGGGCAGTGATAACTTAGAGCGGCTCAGAGCCTATGTGACCGAGAAGGGCTATCCCTTCTACGAGATCTCCGCCGCCACCCACCAGGGCACCCGGGAGCTGGTGCTGGCCATCGCCGAGCGGCTCAAGACCCTGCCGCCGGTGACGGTCTACGAGCCCGAGTACGTCAAGCCCCTGGCCGAGGCCGGCAGTGCCGACGAGGTGCAGATTCAGCGGATGGACGACGACCTCTGGGTGGTCTCCGGCGGCTGGCTGGCGCGGCTCCTCAATGACATCAACTTCGAGGACTATGAATCGCGCATGTACTTTGACCGCCAGCTCCGCCAGTCCGGCCTCTTCGCCCGCCTGGAGGAAATGGGAATCCGCGACGGCGACACCGTGAGTATCTACGATCTGGAATTTGAGTATACA
>DVGD01000096.1 GCA_018712905.1 Candidatus Avoscillospira stercoripullorum
GTCGCGGCGCTCTGGCCGCTGGCAGCCTTGGCGCTGGGCAGACTCTTTCCGCAGCTTTGGCAATGGGCGGAGTTGCCGCTGGCGCTGCTCATCACCCTGGGCGGCCTGTTTGTTCCCATGTGCCTGGTGGGAAAGCGATATGAATGAAGAATACCGTGGGAAATCGCATCCCACGGTATTTTTATGGCTATTGGAGCGCCGGAATCAGCACCTCGGCGAAAGGCTCGTCTCCCTTCATCACGGTGAACTGATACACCGGCTGGTAAAATCCCTTGGTGTCTGACTGGTAGGTGATGGTACAGGCCGTCACCGTGGCCTCCAGGGGCTGGAGGGAGGCAAAGGTGACGGCGCCGTCAAATACGCCGCTGGTCATGCGGTCATAGGCTTCGGCCTTGGGGAGAAGGGACTCCCCCCGCTGGGGCGTCAGCGCCAGCAGGTGGTTTTCCACCTGTCCCAGCAATCCGTCCAGCACACGGCAGCAGAGCTCCCCGCCATAGATCACATCGCCCACGGGGAGAAAGTCCACCGTAAATTGGAACATGTCCGGATCCTCCTGGGAAAATGCCGCGCCCTCGGGCACCGCGATTCCAAGCTGGGCGAGCAGCCCCCGCAGCTCTGCCTCGCTTCCTTCCGAAACTGCCAGCGGCGTACCCAGGCGGTAGGTGTAGCTGCTGTCGCGGTAGTCCACCGAGAGGGTATCGCCGGAGGAATGGTTGGCGAAATAGGTCATGTCGTCGTAGTAGTAGGCGTCGGAGAAGGTAACGCCCGCCCCCTGGGCGAAGGCTGCGGCAAAGTCCTCGCAGCTTTCTTTGTTGAGGGATTCTGTCCGGTAGACCATATGCGCCCGTACCGGGGTGCGGTTTGCGGAGGGCTTGCGGGAATCGCGGGTGCCCTTGGGCGGATATATAATCCGCCCCTACAGGTGCGGTGGAAACTTTGGGTGTACCCCGTAGGGGCGCGTCCGCGCTACAGGCATCCCGGAAGGAAAATGTCTCCCTTTTTTGCGGGATCTGTGTTATACTAAGAAAAGTTAGCTCCCCTGCAGCCTGCTGCAAATTCATGGAGCGAGGAGTGAGCCATGGACGACCAATCCTACAACCCCAACGGCGGCTACAATTATTCGCCCAAACCGCCAAGACGCAGCTTCAACGGAAAAACACTGGTGAAAATCCTGGTGATTCTCGCCGTGGTAATCGTGGTGGCCACAGTGGCACTGGGCTCTTTCTACACCATCGGTGAGCAGGAGAACGCGGTGGTGACCACCCTGGGCGTGCCCCAGACCGTCACCTCTCCCGGTCTCCACTTCAAGATTCCCTTCATCCAGCGGGTGCAGAAGGTGGATATGACCATCAAGGGCTTCTCCATCGGCTATGATGTGGACTCCAACGAGTCCAACGCCGAGGAAAGTCTGATGATTACCAGCGACTTTAACTTTGTGAACGTGGACTTCTTCCTGGAGTATCGCGTCACCGATCCGGTGAAGTACCTCTATAACAGCTCCAACGCCGTGGCTATCTTAAAGACCCTGGCGCAGAGCTATATCCGCGACACCATCGGCCTATACCCGGTGGACGACGTCATCACCTCCGGCAAAAACCAGATCCAGGCGGAGATCAAGGAAAAGATCATGAACCGCATGGACGAGGAGGATCTTGGCGTGCAGCTGGTGAACCTCACCATCCAGGACGCCGAGCCGCCCACGGCGGAGGTGCTGGCGGCCTTCAAGGACGTGGAAAACGCCAAGCAGGGCTCCGAGACCGCGGTGAACAACGCCAACAAGTATCGAAGCGAGCAGATTCCCGCCGCTGAAGCCCAGGCTGACCAGATTTTGAAGCAGGCCGAGGCCGACAAGCAGAGCCGCATCAACGAGGCCACCGGCCAGGTGGCGCGGTTCAACGCCATGTACGAGGAATATAGCAAGTTCCCCGGCATCACCAAGCAGCGCATGTACTATGAGGCCATGGAGGATCTGCTGCCCGGCTTGAAGGTCATCCTCACCGACGAGAGCGGCAACAGCCTCAAGATGTTCAATTTTGCAGAGTAAGGAGGGAATCACCGTGAAGAAAATCGTGAGAAATATCGTGATCGTGGTTCTGGTGCTGGTGGTTCTCGTGGGCGCTGTGGGCTGCCTGGTGGTCACGGAGGAGAATGAGTATACCATTGTGCGGCAGTTTGGCAAGGTGGTGGACATCCGCGCCACCGCCGGCGTGAGCTTCAAGCTGCCCTTTATCCAGGAGACCCAGACCCTGCCCAACACCGTGCTTCTTTATGATCTGCCCGTGTCCGACGTCATCACCAAGGACAAGAAGACCATGGTGGCCGACAGCTTTGTCCTGTGGCGGATTGAGGATCCCCAGCGGTTTATCCAGACCCTCAACTCCAGCGTCACCAACGCCGAGAGCCGCATTTCCACCCTGGTCTATAACGCCATGAAGACCACCATCTCCGGCATGAACCAGAGCGAGGTGATCTCCGGCCGGGACGGGGAGCTGGCCAGCGCCATCAAGGACAGCATCACCGGCCTGGATCAGTATGGCATCGAAATCATCGCCGTGGAGACCAAGCGCCTCGACCTGCCCGACGACAACAAGGAGGCCGTCTACCAGCGGATGATCTCCGAGCGGAACAACATCGCCGCCCAGTACACCGCCGAGGGCGAGAGCGAAGCGCAGATGATCCGCTCCGAGACGGACAAAGAGGTGGAGATCATGCTCTCCGAGGCCAAAGCCCAGGCGGAGGTGCTCCAGGCCGAGGGCGAGGCGGAGTATATGCGCATTCTCTCCGACGCCTATGCCGATCCCCAGCGGGCGGAGTTTTATAACTTTGTCCGCAGCTTGGATGCGGCCAAGGCCAGCCTCACCAACGAGGAGAACGTGCTGATTCTCGGCCCCGATTCGCCCTTGGCGCAGATCTTCTACGACGCCGGTTTGGAAGCGGCGCCGGCGGAATAAGAAAGGACGGGTGAGCCATGCAAACGGATCTCCGGGGACAAAATCACAAAGAGAAGAAGAGCGGGGGAGAGGTCAAGCGCTCCCTCCGGTTTGTGGGCACAGCGGCTGCGGTGCTGGTGGTGCTGGGACTGGTGTTGGGTTTGCAGCAGATTTTGTTCCCCAACCGCCTGGAGAAGACCTGCCAGGGCATGCTGCTCTATGCCGACGGCACAGATCCTGAGGCCGTTACCGTAACTGTCCGGGGTACCTATACGGCGGCTACCTCCATCAGCCAGGAGGAGACGTTCCTGGGCGGAGCCGACGGCGGGCTCTTTGTCAATGGAATGCTGTTGGCGCGGAACGTGCCCTTTTCGGAAACCACCAGCGACTACTGCTGCATCCGCGACGATAATACCCATGTGCTGTTGTCAGCGGAGAAGGAGATGAACAGCGTGGTGGCGGAGTTCTGGTATGACCAGGAGGCGGGCGCCATCGTCCCGGAGGGTGAGGGGCAGCTGTGCCTGCTTCTGGCGCCGGCGGCGGACGAAGCCGAGGCCGAGGAAAAGGTGGAAGCCTTCCTGGCGCTCCCGGAGACGAAGCTGTGGCTGCCGGAATTCACCTGGGAATTTGAATAAAAAAGCCCCGGGCGAACGCTTTTGCGTCCGCCCGGGCTTTGCCATAAATGTGTGGTAGGGGCGGCTATCAGCCGCCCGCAATACTCGATGCACCTGTAGGGCGGCACCGCGGGCGGGGAATAAACCCCGCCCCTACGAGAAAACCGAAGGCGTGTCTGTAGGGGCGGCCTTTATGGCCGCCCGCCGGTACAGGCCGCAGTGGAAATATCCGCCGCACCCGTAGGGCGGCATGCCCTCATGCCGCCGCTCCTGCCAGGCCGCTTCGCGGTCGGGTCGATGAGGGCATCGACCCCTACAGAATGCACCTGAATGTTCCACCGCACCTGTAGGGGCGGATCTCCGAGCCGCCCGTCGGCCGTTAGGCCGCTTCGCGGCACGGGTCGATGAGGGCATCGACCCCTACAAAGTGCACCCGAATGTTCCACCGCACCTGTAGGGGCGGATCTCCGAGCCGCCCGTCGGCCGTTAGGCCGCTTCGCGGTCGGGTCGATGAGGACATCGACCCCTACAGGGT
>DVGD01000097.1 GCA_018712905.1 Candidatus Avoscillospira stercoripullorum
CTGAGCCAGATTGATGGCGTTATATTGCAGGGCAATTCGCGTCATCCGGCGGATGACGGAATCGGTAAACTGTTCACATTTTCTGCTCGTGGGCTGCATAATTCAGGACCTCCAATGGTTTGATATTTCGGCTAGATAATACTTTAACGCACGAAACCGTAAAAGTCAAGGGGAACGGCAAAAAAACACGCTGCCCAGCAAGGCCATCCATGGCCACAGAGCTGCTCCGTTTTTTTCGTAGGGGCGGGCTTTATGCCCGCCCGAAACCAGGCATAGACGCGGGATCCGCCTATGCGGGAAGCTGTACCAGCCCCGCCTGCACCAGCTTTTCAAGGGACATCAAAATGCCCAGCTTTGCGTGGTACCAGGTGAGGCCGCCCTGGAAGTAGACGGCGTAAGGCGGGCGGATGGGACCGTCGGCGGAGAGCTCGATGGAAGAGCCCTGGACGAAGGCGCCGGCGGCCATGACCACCTGGGCGTCGTAGCCGGGCATGTCCCAGGGCACCGGGGTGGCGTAGCTGTCCACCGGGGCTGCGGCCTGGATGCCCTCGCAGAAGGCCAGCATGGCCTCAGGAGAGCCCAATTCCACGGCCTGGATGATGTCGTGGCGATCCTCAGAGCCGGTGGGGATCACGCGGTAGCCCAGGCTTTCATAGAGGTTGGCGGCGAAGATCGCGCCCTTTAAGGCGCCGGCCACCACCGTGGGCGCCAGGAAAAAGCCCTGGTAGAGCGCGGGCAGCAGCCCTAAATTGGCGCCCACCTCCTGACCTAAGCCGGGGGCGGAGAGGCGGAAGGCGCAGCGGGAGACGCATTTTTCCGTGCCGCAGATGTAGCCGCCGATGGGGGCAAGACCGCCGCCGGGATTTTTGATGAGGCTTCCCACAATCATGTCCGCACCCACATCCGAGGGCTCCCGGGCTTCCACAAATTCGCCGTAGCAGTTGTCCACCATGACAATGACGTCAGGCTTGACCTCCTTGCAGAAGGCGATGAGCGCGCCGATCTGGGCAACGGAGAAGGAGGGGCGGGTGGCGTAGCCCTTGGAGCGCTGGATGGTGATGAGCTTGGTTTTCTCGGTGATGGCTTCGCGGATGCGGGGGTAGTCAAAACCACCGTCGGGCAGCAGATCCACCTGGCGGTAGGAGATGCCGTATTCTTTCAGAGAACAGGGAGACTCCCGAATGCCGATGACCTCCTCCAGTGTGTCGTAGGGGCCGCCGGCGGGGCTTAGAAGCTCGTCGCCGGGGAGAAGGTTTGCTGAGAGTGCCACAGCCAATGCGTGGGTGCCGCAGGTGATCTGGGGGCGTACCAGGGCGGCCTCGGTGTGGAAGACGTGGGCATAGACCTTTTCGAGCTTTTCCCGGCCTATGTCGTCGTAGCCATAGCCGGTGGTGGCGGCAAAGCAGGCGGCGGAGACCTTGTTTTCCTGCATGGCAAGGAGCACCTTGCCCTGGTTGTACTCCGCCATGCGGTCGATGGCCTGGAAGCGCTCTTTGAGGGCTTCCAGGGTCTTTTCTCCGAACTGATAAACCTGGGGGGAGACTCCCAGGGACTTGTACATCTGTTCCATAACTGCTCCTTGTGCTTTTTCCAACGATCCAAACGCCTTGCCCCGGGGCAAGGCGCAAAAACAACCGAAATATAGAATACTCCGCCCCCGGTGCACTGTCAAGAGGAAGCGGGAAAACGGGAAAAGATTTGTATGCTTCGCTGCTTGACAAAGAGTAGGGTATTCTCTATAATCAAACTATAACGTATACCCGGTAGGCAAGGCTACCACAGGGATATGGGTTGCTGCCGCGAAGCAGTGGAGACACTGCAAGATGGTTTGAGCAAGTGATATCGAAGCACAAGGTATCATTTAATGCAACTTCACCGCCCCGTGATGCTGAAGCTCGTACGGTGCAGAGGATACTGTTGTAATTCTTCCGCGCCGAGAATGGCGCGGTTTTTTTGTTGGAAAGGAGGGACAACCGACATGGACGCAGACAGAAGTAGCGGCACAGAGGTGGGCCGACGACCCCTCGCGTCCCGCCGGGACGCGTCCCTCTGATGGCCCCATGTGTCTTGCTCCTGTTTGGAATTTTACCAAGATAAGGAGGAAGCACCCATGAAGGAAAAAACCTTGCTGTTGGAAGACAGCATTCACAAGCTGGTGGAGGCGAAAAAGTATGCCTCTCTCCGAGATCTCCTGATGACCCTTAACCCTGCCGACATTGCAGACGCCTTTGCGGGCCTCTCCGATCAGACGCTGCCTCTGGTATTTCGGCTCCTGCCCAAGGCGCAGGCGGCGGAGACCTTTGTGGAGATGGATCCCGAGCAGCAGGCCACGCTGATCCGCGGCTTTTCCGATTCCGAGCTCAAGGCCGTGGTGGATGAGCTCTACGTGGACGACGCGGTGGATCTGGTGGAGGAGATGCCGGCCAACGTGGTCTCACGCATTCTCACCCAGGCAGATCCCCAGACCCGCAAGATGATCAACGAAATTCTCCAGTACCCCGAGGACTCCGCCGGATCGGTGATGACCACGGAGTTTGTGGAGCTGCGGGGCAGCATGACCGCAGCCCAGGCCATCGCCCACATACGGGCAGTGGGGCTCGACAAGGAGACCATCAATACCTGCTATATCACCGACCCAGGACACCACCTCCAGGGCGTGGTGTCCATCCGGTCTCTCATTTTAGCCAACGAAACCCAGACCTGCGAGAGCATCATGAATCCCCACGTGGTGTCGGTGAACACCCAGGAGGATCAGGAGACCGTGGCGCAGATGTTCTCCAAGTATAATTTCTATGCCCTGCCCGTGGTGGACGGCGACGGCAGAATGGTGGGCATCGTCACCGTGGACGACGCCATGGACATCCTGGAAGCCGAGACCACCGAGGATATGGAGAAGATGGCCGCCATCTCGCCCTCGGATCGGCCGTATCTTTCCACCAGTCCCATCACCATCTGGCGCCACCGTTCGCCGTGGCTATTATTGCTGATGGTCTCGGCCACCTTCACCGGCTTGGTCATCACCAAGTTTGAAGACGCCCTGGCCACCTGCACGGTGCTGATGGCGTACATCCCCATGCTCATGGACACCGGCGGCAACGCAGGCTCTCAGTCCTCGGTCACGGTGATCCGCGGCCTCTCCCTGGGAGAGATCCAGTTCCGGGACGCCTTCCGGGTCATGGGGAAGGAATTGATCGTGTCGCTTTTGTGCGGCCTGACGCTGGCCGTGTGCAACCTGGCAAAGCTCATGCTGTTTGACCGGGTGAGCTTCCCGGTGGCCATGGTGGTGTGCCTGACGCTTTTGTGCACTGTCATCGCCTCCAAACTAGTGGGCTCCGCGCTGCCCATGCTGGCCAAGAAGGTGGGCTTTGACCCGACGGTGATGGCCAGCCCCCTCATCACCACGGTGGTGGACGTATTGTCCCTTCTCATCTACTTCCAGACTGCCAGCGTGATTTTGGGCTTATAATCGCAAAAATCCCAGCTTCCAAGAAGAAGCTGGGATTTTTTTGCGCTGTACCGCTTGCGGGCATATTCGTAGGGGCGGATGCCCACATCCGCCCGTTGGTTGCCAGGCCGCTTCGCGGCACGGGTCGATGAGGGCATCGACCCCTACAAGGTGCAGCCGAAATTTGTGCCGCACCCTGTAGGGGCGGATTATATATCCGCCCGAGGGCAGTCGCGATTCTCGCAAGCCTTCCGCAAAACGCACCCTGGCACGGGCGCATATTTAATGCGCCCCTACACCCAGGATTGATGGTGCGCCGCCTGCCCCTACGGTGTTACGGCCACAGGGTGCCGCCGTCCTCCACGGGATCGAGCGGATTGTCGGGCTCGGGTTCCGGCTCTGGCGTCGGCTCCGGTGTCGGCTCCGGCTCCGGCTCCTCGGTGGGTCCCACCACGTAGATATTGGGACGGGAGTTGTAGGTGCTGTAGATGGTGCGGCTCTCGAGAAGGTTGCCGTCGCCGTCGTAGACCTTCTGATAGGCCTCCACCTTGGCGCCGATGTAGGCGCCCTGGGTCTTCTGGCGGTAGCCCACGGGCTTGGTCTCGTCCACAACCTCCTTGTCAGGCTCGGTGAAGGTGGAGATGACCTTGTTGCTCATCTCCACGTAGTTGTCGTTTTCCTTCACGCCCCAGAAGGTGATGTTCACCTTGCCGCCATCGATGTTGGCCTGGATCTTGATGGGATTTTTCCGGTTGTTGCGGAACTGGTAGTCAAGCCCCGAATCGTAGAACACCGTGGCGTCCATGCCCTCGGGCACGTAGGTCACCTGATACATGTGGGGCGCCCGCTGCACCTGCTCGAGATCCATGTAGAGGGTGGTGTAGTAGATGGTGGACGCCACCTGGCACACGCCGCCGCCCAGGTCGTCCACGCTGGCGCCGCCGTCGGCGTAGATGGTGGCGGGGCGGTAGCCCTTTTCGGCGGTGCGCTCGCCCACCACGTCGTTGAAGGAGAAGATCTCACCGGGGTTGATGATGGTGCCATTGATTGCCTCGCAGGCCAGGCGGAGATTCTCGGTGCGGTCGGCAATCTGGGTGTAGACGCTGGAGCGGCTTTCGAGCTTGGTGCCGAACATCTGGTGGTTGAGGGTCTTGGCGTCCAGCGCCGGCTCGGTCTCCAGCAGGGGAATGGTGAAGGTGTCGCCCTGGTTGGCGCGGGAAATCTGAGTTTTGGCGGCCTCCAGATCGAAGCGGTAGCCGCTGACGCCCTCGAGGATGGTGTGGGTCTCTTCGTCGTAGCGGGCGTCCTGGATCTGGCTGACCAATGTCTCATGGAGGCCGTCGATGTCGGCCTCCTCATAGGGAAGCACCACATAGTCCCAGGAAATCGGCTCGAATTTGCCGGTCTCGAAGGCCAGGCACACGGCCTCGTAGAGCCCCTCGGTGTCCAGCTCCCGGCCGTCCTGCCCCTTGGCCACCTGGATGACGGCCTTGTCCTCATCCAGTGCCAGGGTGGTGTTCACCGGTGCCTTGCGCACCTGTACGGCGGTCTCGTTGATGGTCTGCTGGATGGCCTCGCGGTCAAATTCCAGGGAGGTCTCCAGGGGAATGTCCGGCGCGGAGGTGCTGCACCGTAAGTAGTTGAGTACGGCCTTAAATGCGCCGTCGCTGCGGCCATAGCTGAGCGCTTCCCGCAGCGCCTCCTCGGTGTCCAGCGCCACGTTGGCCTGCTGGGGATCGAAGGTGATGGAGCGGTCGGGGAGCTGCACCTCCAACGTGGAGGCGGTGTAGGCCTCGGCCACGGCGGTCTCCACCTTGGTTCTGGCTTCGCCCATGGTGAGGCCACCCACATCCACGCCGGCCATGTGGACGTTGGGATAGATGGTCTTGCCCTTTTCCAGCATCACGCCCCAGGCGAAGACGCCGGTGAAGGCCAGCAACACCACGATGAAGATGAGAATTGCTCCGGTGAGGGCGCTGCGCTGGCGCCGCCGTCTGCGCTTTTGGGTGGCGCGGCTGGCGGCTGAAACTGTTTTGGTTGCCATAGTCTACTCCTTTGTGAAGGAAAATCCAGAATTCGTATCCCCTATGATACGGCATTTTCCTCGCCAATGCAACAACAAACCGGGTGCAATGGTGACGAATGGGTAACAAAACTGCCGCCGGTGACCGTCTTCCGGGCACAATTGTAGGGGCGGATCTCCTGATCCGCCCCACAGACTGTTGAAAAACCCCGCAGAAGACTGATGCGACAGAGCAGCGGGGGGTGTGTGCGGGGGGCAAAAAGCCCACCGCGCGTTCAATCAAACAGGATTTTGAAACTTTTTTGAAAGTTTCAAAATCCGCACAGCGTGGCGAAAAGACTTTTTCG